>JAKONB010000512.1 GCA_022702195.1 Beijerinckiaceae bacterium
ACCTTGCCCTGCCGCACGAGGTCGAGGGCGACGTAGGTGGTCATCAGCTTGGTGATCGAGGCCGGGTACCACGGGTCGGTGGCCCCCTGCGCGTAGATCACCTTGCCGGAATCGACGTCGGCCACCAGGATCGGGGCGGTCACCGCCCCGGCGGAGCCGGCGCCGAAGGCGCCGAGGGCGGTCACGAAACCAAGGACGAGGCGGGACAACATTCGGTTCGGCATCAGGCCCGTCTCGACGAGGAACACCCTGGCCCGATCGGATATCGGCCCATACGGTCAAGCTAGCGCAAAAGCCGCATCCCGGCGAGGACGGCCGCGAGACCGATCCCCCCGGCACGGCGCGCCGACAAATCGCCACCAACCGTGCCTCCGTGGCGAGAGCATGGCAGAAGCCACGGGAATGCGGCGGCGCACCATGGAGGGCACGGCCGATTGGATCCGGATCGCGTCGCAGTCCGGCCCTGCGATGCCGGGTGTGGCGTCCGACGGAACAGCCGCCTATGTGCAGGGCGGAGGTCGCCGGCAGGACGCCGGTCTCGCCAGATGGGGAAGGTCTCGGAGGTTCAGGGCTCGAGGGCCGGGGCTTCCGCGAGGGTATGATGGGTTACGCGGTCAAGGAACTCTTCCACACGCTCCAAGGCGAGGGCGCGCAGGCCGGCCGGGCCGCCGTGTTCTGCCGCTTTGCCGGCTGCAATCTCTGGTCCGGCCGCGAGGAGGATCGGGCGACGGCCGCCTGCACCTTCTGCGACACCGATTTCATCGGGATGGATGGCGAGGGCGGCGGCCGGTTCGCCGGGGCCGAGGCGCTCGCCCAGGCCATCGAAGGCACCTGGGCCGGCGGCCCCCGGCATCGTTACGTGGTCTTCACGGGCGGCGAGCCGCTGCTCCAGCTCGACGCCGCCCTGATCGCGGCGGTTCACGCGCGCGGCTTCGAGATCGCGGTGGAGACCAACGGCACCCTGGCCGCGCCCCCGGGGATCGACTGGATCTGCGTCAGCCCGAAGGCCGGCAATCCCTTGGTGCAGGTGAGCGGCCACGAATTGAAGCTGGTCTATCCGCAAGTCGAGGCCGACCCGGCGCGCTTCGCCGACCTCGATTTCCGACACCATTGGCTTCAACCGATGGATGGGCCGCAGCGGCTCGCCAACACGGCGGCGGCGGTGGAGTATTGCCGCCGCGACGCGCGCTGGCGCCTGTCGCTCCAGACCCACAAGATCATCGGCATTCCGTAGCCCGCTGCGGCGAAGATGCGTTTCGGCGCCCCACGAGACCTGTATAAGTCCGCCCCATGAAGATCACCCAAGCCTTCACCTTCGAGGCGGCCCACCGCCTGCCCAACGTGCCCGCGACGCATCGCTGCCACCGCATGCACGGCCATTCCTACCGGGTGGAACTCACCCTCAGCGGTCCGGTGGATGCCGAGACCGGCTGGGTCGTGGATTTCTTCGACGTGGAGCACGCCTTCGCGCCGGTGCTGGCGCAGCTCGATCATTACTGCCTCAACGAGATCACCGGCCTCGAGAACCCCACCGCCGAGAACATCGCGGTGTGGATCTGGGCGCGGACCAAAGCGGCGCTGCCGGCTCTCAGCGGCGTGAAGGTGTTCGAGACGCCGATGTCCTGGGCCGAGTACGAGGGCGAGGCGGCGCGATGACCGATGCCGGCGCGCTGGTCCTGTTCTCCGGCGGGCAGGATTCCACCACCTGCCTCGCCTGGGCGCTCCAGCGCTTCCCCCATGTGGAGACGCTGGGCTTCGATTACGGCCAGCGCCACAGGATAGAACTCGATTGCCGCGCCACCCTGCGTCAGCGCATCGCCGCGCAGAACTCCGACTGGGCCAGCCGGCTCGGCGAGGATCACACCCTCACCCTCGACGCCCTGGGCCAGGTCTCCGAGACCGCGCTGACCCGCGACACCGCCATCGCGTTCGAGGCGGGCGGGCTGCCCAACACCTTCGTGCCGGGGCGCAACCTCCTGTTCCTCACTTTCGCGGCCGCGCTGGCCTACAGGCGTTCGCTGCGCCACATCGTCGGGGGCATGTGCGAGACCGATTACTCGGGCTACCCCGATTGCCGCGACGACACGATCAAGGCTCTGCAGGTGGCGCTGAACCTCGGCATGGACCGCCGCTTCGTGCTGCACACCCCGCTGATGTGGATCGACAAGGCCCAGACCTGGAATCTGGCGCAGGATCTCGGCGGCCGCCCGCTGGTCGACCTCATCGTGGAGGATACCCATACCTGCTATCTCGGCACGCGCGGCACCCGCCACGCCTGGGGCTACGGCTGCGGCACCTGCCCGGCCTGCCACTTGCGCGCCGACGGGTTTCGGAGATTCGCGGCCGACGCGGTCCCAATGCCCGCAGGGGGTTGATCCCATCCCCGGGGCCGCGCCAGACGGCCACGCTCGGGATTGCTCGCCGGTCGGCCGCTCGACTGCCCTCACCCGGATGCAACTGCGGCCCATCATTCTACACGTTATCGTGAGGGGACGTCGCTCGGGAAACCAGGCAGACGTGAGCGGTGTTCCCATCGCCATGGCCGAGGCCCCGAGCCTCCCGAGGGTGCCCTACCGGCGCTGGGATCAGGTTCGCGGAACGTGTCGCTCCCCCTACTGACCTTCTCCACCGACGCGCTGGATCACCGTGACGGGTTCGGAGCCTATCACGACCTCTACGCCGCCGGCTCCGACGTCGCGCGGGTGGACGAGGCGTTCCGCGCGCAGGTGCGGATGTTTCGCTTCAACCGGATGATCGTGTTCGATCGCCGCCTCGACGGTCTCCGGCACAGCCGGGACGACCGGCGGGTGCGACGGGACGGGTTCGATCACATCACGCTGCATCTTCTCGTCAGCGGCCACCTGATCGCGGGTCCGCATGGCGACGAGCGCCCGGTGAAGCCCGGCGAGATCGTCCTGTTCGACACGAGCCGGACGCAGCGGAGCCAGAACCGCGAGGCCCACATGATCAGCACCGCGGTGGCGCGCGATCAGATCGGGCCGCTGGTGCCGGACATCGCGACCTTTCACGGGCACATCCTCTCGGACGCGACCGGTGGTCTGGTCGGCGACATGATGCGATCGCTGGTTCGGCGTGCCGAAACCCTGGCGCCGGAGGCCGCCGAACAATCAGGATTCGCCCTCGCCATCCTGCTCGCCGCGGCCCTGAAAGGGCAGACGCCCTCCCTCGACGCGATCCTCGCGCCGGGGCGGGCGAGCCGCGCGCGCCGGGAGGAGGCGCAAGCCTACATCGAAGCCCATCTCACGGATCAGACGCTGAGCGCGGACGACATCGCCGCCGGCATCGGCATCTCGCGCAGCCTGCTCTACCGGTGCTTCGCGGAGGATGGGGGCGTGGCGCGGTTCATCCAGCAGCGCCGGTTGGAGCGGGTGCGGGACGCCCTGCGACGGCAGGGCGAGGTCCGCTCGATCGCGACCCTGGCCTACGAACACGGCTTTGCCAGCGAGCAGCATTTCAGCCGGGCGTTCCGTTCGGGTTTCGGGCAGCCTCCGGGGCGGTTCCGGGCCTCGGTGGAGGATCTTCGCCGGCGCAGATCGGCGCATGACGCCGTCACCCTGGGGCTCTCCGATTGGCTCTGCGAGCTGTTTTGACCGCGCATGCCTCCGCCAGCCGCCCGGCCGCGCCGGCTCGCCTCGGGGAGGGAGGCGCTCGCTCGCGGGCGGGCTGGCCGCTCGTCCTGCTGCTGGCCGCCATCAATCTCTCGGCCTTCGTCGACCGTTTCCTCATCGCCGTGGTGGCGACGCCGATGAAGCAGGCGCTCGACCTGAGCGACGCGCGGATCGGTCTGCTCCAGGGCACGGCCTTCGCGATCCTGCACGCCTTGGCCATGCCGGGCCTCGGCACCCTGGCCGACCGGGGATACCAGCGCGCGGTCCTGCTCGGGAGCCTCGCCCTCTGGTCCCTCGCGACGCTCCTCGCCGGCCTCGCGCATTCTTTCGCGATCCTGGTGGTCGGCCGCCTTGCCCTGGGCCTGGGGCAGGCCGGGGTGGTGCCCTCCGCCCTGTCGCTGCTTGCCCACCGGGGTGACCGACGGCGCACGGCGCTCTCGGTGGCCTTCCTCACCGCCGGCGGCAGCCTCGGCCGCAGTGTGGCCCTGCTCGGGGGCGGCGCCGCCCTCGCCTGGCTCGTGGCGCGCGGGGGGCTCGGGCTGCCGGACGGGGAAACCCTCGCCCCCTGGCGGGTGCTGTTCGTCTTCGCCGGTCTGCCGAACGTCGTCCTGGCCCTGCTGGTCGTGGCCATCGTCACGCCCCGGCCCGCGCCGGCCCGGCGGGCGGGCGGCCCCTCCGCCCTCGCCTGGATCCTGCGCCGGCGACGCACCTACCTGCCGCATTTCGCCGCCTCGGCCGCAGCGGTGCTGATGGGTCAGACTCTCATCGCCTGGGCGCCGAGCTTCTACATCCGCTCGCATGGCATGAGCGCGGCCGAGAGCGGCATGAGCCTCGGCCTCCTGGTGCTGCTGGCCGCCCCCATCGGGCACTTTTCGGCGGGCCTGATCCTGGATCGGCGCAGGGGGGGACGCCGCTCGGCCGCCCCCTGGATGCTGGGCGCCGGATTGCTGCTGGCCGTGCCGGCGACGGCCGTGATGGGGCTCGCCGCCGACCGGGCGGTGTCGCTCGCCGCCTTCGCGACCCTGGTGGCGATCCTCGGCTGCACCTCGCCGGCGGCACTCGGCGGAATCCAGTTCCTCACCCCCGTCGCCCTGCGGGGCGGCGTGAGCGCCCTGTTCGTCGCCGCCATCACCCTGACGGCGGTGGGGACCGGGCCGCTGCTGCTCGGGATCCTCAGCGACGCGATCTTCGGCGCGGGCGGCCTCGGGCGCGCCTTCCTGACGCTCTTCGCGGTGATGGGCCTCCTCGGCGCCGCCGCGGCCTACGGGGCGGCCCGGTCGGTCAGGCCTCGCCATCGGCGGCGGGCTCCAGCATGAAGGTCACGGCCTCGGCCACCACCTCCGGCTGCCAGGCATGGGGACCGTCATACTCCGCGAAGCGGACATCGTAGCCCGCCTGAGTCAAACGGGCCGCGTGGACCTGGGCGCTGCGGGCAATCGGGATCTGCGCGTCCCGCGTGCCATGCGAGAGGAAGATGCGCGGCGCCCCCGCCTGCATCAGCGGCGCCATGAAGCCCGCCGACGAGATGACGAGATGGGTCACCCGGTCGCCGTTGGCGAGCCCCGTGGAGAGGGCGTAGCTGCCGCCGTCGGAATGCCCGGCGAAGATCAGCCGCGTCGGGTCGAGCAGGAACCGGGACGCGACGTGGGCGAGCGCCGCATCGAGGCGCTCGCGGTCGGGGCCGTGCCCGGCGATCACCAGGTCCCAGGTCGGGAACAGCGATTGCGGCGCCAGCAGCAGGAATCCGCGCTCGCCGGCATGGGATTCCAGCATCGGCAGGATCCGCTCGGCGCTGCCGCCGCCGCCATGGAACAGCACCGCCAGGGGCGTCGGCCGGCGCGGTTCGAGGCCGGGCGGCACCACCAGCACCGCGTCGCGGGTCTCGAACAACCCGAGCGCGTGGCGCCCGGGCGGCAGGGGCGGCGCGGTGGGGAGCCGATGCGCGAAATCGAGCCGGCCGGCGAGATGCGGGTCGATCATGCGGCGCCCGCGGCTTCCTCGGGCCTGGGCGCCGGCTTGATCTTCAGCTGGTCGATGATCCACAGCCAGCCGCCATCCGGCTGCCGCCGCGCGGTCTCCGCCGAGATCGTGCCGTTGGGCAGGCGCGCGAAGGTCATGGCGATCCCCTCGCCGAGAATCGCCGGCAGGGTCTCCACGTCCGGGAAGTCCGACTTCTTGGCCAGCAGATCGGTGAAGAACCGGCGGATCTCGTCGTGGCCCGTGGCCACCACCCTGCCGGCGGCGATCACCGCGTCCGGCTCGTAGAGGGCGACGAGCCCCTCGGCATCGCCGGCCCTGGCGCGCGCGATGAACAGGCGCGTGAGATCCTCGGGACGTTTCGCGGTTTCGCGGTCGTGGGTGCTCATGGCGTGTCTCCTCGTGATTCGGGTCGGGGGCATCAGGGAATCGGGGCCAAAGGAAGCGCTGCGGGATCGGCGCACCGCACCCGCAGGGGCGTCCCCTCGCCATCGGTCACGGAAACCGAGACCGGGATGCCGGCCTGCACGCTCTCGGAAACCGTGCAGAACGCCTCGAACTGGGCCAGGACCCGGTCGAGGCGCGGCATCGCCGCCATGGGAGCGCCCAGGGTGATCGCCACGTCGATCCCGCCGATCCGCAGCCGTCCCGCCGCGTTGCGCACCAGATGGAAGCCCGCCCTGGCGACGATGCCCTGGCCGTCCTGCTTGAACTTGCCCAGGGCGAACATGAGGCTGGCGCACAGGCAGTTGGCCACCCCGGCGATGAGGAGCTGCTCGGGATGCGGCCCCTCCCCCGCCCCCACCGGCGGCGCCTCGTCCACCGCCAGGGGCGGCAGGAGCGCCCCGAAATCGACCTCGAACTTGTAGCCGTCGATCTGCCGGAGCGTGATGCTCGGGTCGTTGCCCATTCGGGTCTCCTCCAGAATCGCCGCCGCCCCGATCCGCCCCGGAGGCCGAAACCATCCCGTCATGCGGATCTGTTGACAGCTTCATCTTGTTGGCATACCAAATACCAACAACGAGCGCAGAGATAAAGCCAACATCGCACCGCGCCGCTGAAAAGACCGGACCCGTCCGGCCTCGTGGAGGACATCAACGCCATGACGGATCACAGTATCCGCACTGTCCGGCCTTCCCCGTATCGCTGTCAACGACACCGAACGCCCGCACGCGAACCGATTTAAACCTGCCGAACACCGGAACCGACGCCGCACCAGACCGACATTGCAAGCTTTCGGCAGGGTCATGTCACAGGATGTCACGTCACAGGATATCGATGTCGGCCAGCTGATCGCCGCCATGGGCGACGCCGTCGTGGTGTCGGATCCGCAGGGGGCGATCACGGTCTGGAACCCGGCCGCCGAGCGGATCTTCGGCTTCACCCGGGACGAGGCCCTCGGCCGGTCCCTCGACCTGATCACGCCGGAGCGGCAGCGCCAGCGGCATTGGGACGGCTACGCCAAGACCATGCGCACGGGGATCACCCGCTACGGCGCCGAGGTGCTGCGGGTGCCGGCCCTGCACAAGGACGGGCGGTCCCTGTCGATCGCCTTCACCGTCGGGTTGCTCCACGCCCCCGACGGGTCGGTGTCCGGGATCGCCGCGATCATCCGCGACGAGACCAAGCGGTGGGCCGACGAGCGCCAGATGCGCCAGCGTCTGACGGAACTCGAGGCCCGCCCAACCTGAAGTTTCACGCCCTTCGCCGATCGAGGCCAAGAAGAACGCCCGGAGCAACCGGACCGAACCATCCGATCCACCATCGTCATTGTATCGACAGGGAGAACGTCGCGATGAGCAAGCCGCTCGAGGGTATCAAGATCATCGATTTCACCCACGTCCAGGCCGGTCCCGCCTGCACGCAGCTCCTGGCCTGGTTCGGCGCCGACGTGATCAAGGTCGAGCG
>JAKONB010000523.1 GCA_022702195.1 Beijerinckiaceae bacterium
TGCTTCGCGACACCCCGGATTCGACGGCGTCCCTCCCGGAGGTGAGCGCCCACGCCCGTCCGAACCAAGCTCGTCCTCCGCAAACCCTGGCCGCCCAGGGTCCGTCCGTTCAGGCGCTCGCCGCCGCCTGGGATGCGGTACCGGCGGATGCGCGCGAACAGCTGGTCCGCGACGGAACGGACACCCTCGTCCGGCACCTCGGCACGCCGCGCCCGGCCTCCGCCGATACCCTGGCCGACGCCGACCGGCGTCTGCCCTGGCGGGGGGTCGCGCCGCGATAGAAGGAGCGCCCCTCCCGGCGGCGGACCGCCGGTGGATTTGCCCTGGCCGTGCCGTTACATCTACGGGAGGCGGCGAGGGCATGATCGGATGTTCGGATTCGGCATGGAGTACGAAGGTCCGGCCTTCTGGCTGCCCTTGATCTGGTCGGCGCTCCTCGCGCTCGCCGTGGCGATGTACGTGGTCATCGACGGGTTCGACCTCGGCGTCGGAATCCTGTTCACCGCCGCGCGGAAGGGCAACTGGCGCGATCGGATGATGCTGTCCGTGGCGCCGATCTGGGACGGAAACGAGACGTGGCTCGTGCTCGGCGGCGGCGGCCTGTTCGCGGTGTTCAGCGTCGCCTACGCGATCCTGCTCCCGGCCCTCTACATCCCGCTGATCCTGATGCTCATCGCCCTGATCTTCCGGGGCGTGGCCTTCGAGTTTCGCTTCAAGGCCGACCGCTCGCAATTCCTCTGGGACAACGCCTTCCATTATGGGTCCCTGGTGGCGACCTTCGCCCAGGGGCTGGTGTTGGGCGCCTTCGTGCAGGGGTTCAAGGTCGAGGGACGCGGCTTTGCCGGTGGCACCCTCGACTGGCTCACCCCCTTCAGCGTGATGACGGGCATCGGCCTCGTCTGCGGCTACGGGCTGCTCGGTGCCACCTGGTGCGTGATGAAGACCTCGGGCGAACTCGAGATGTGGGCGCGGCGCAAGAGCCGGCAATTCCTCGCCGGCACCATCGTCTCCATGGTGATCGTCAGCGCCTGGGTGCCGCTGCTCGGGCTCGATATCCAGGCGCGCTGGGTGTCCTGGCCGAACATCGCCTACGTGGCCCCGGTGCCGGTGGTGACCGCCCTTGTCTGCTGGGGCATCTATCGGGCGATCGCCGGAGGCCGGGACGTGGCGCCGTTCCTGCTCACCATCGGGTTGTTCCTGCTTGGATTCCTCGGGCTGGCGATCAGCCTGTTCCCCTACGTGGTGCCGCCGCGCATGACGATCTGGGCGGCGGCCAACGCGGTCAGCGCCCTGAAATTCGCTCTCGTGGGCTATTCGGTGGTGATGCCGCTCACCCTCGCCTACACGGCCTATGCCTACTGGGTGTTCCGCGGGAAAGTGGTCGAGGATCCGGCCGTGGGCGGTTACGGCCATTGACCCCGCCGCCTGACGGAAATGCCCGCAAGGGGCGCCGGCTCCTGTGGTTCGTGGCCTTCTACGCCTCAAGCCTGATCGTCTTCACCGCCCTGGTCTACGGATTGCGGGCCTTGGTGAAGGGGTGATCCTCGCTCATCCCCACAGATCCGATGTCGGCGGGTGGATCGTGCTGCCGTCGAAGCATAAAGCCGGCTCGCGGTCGCGGGCCAGCAGCAACGGGCCGTCGAGGTCGACGTAGTCGGCATGGTGGGCGAGCAGCATGGCCGGGGCCATGGCCAGAGAGGTGCCGACCATGCAGCCGATCATCAGGGAGAAGCCCCGTGCCCGCGCCTCGTGGGCGAGCATCACCGCCTCGGTGAGGCCCCCCGTCTTGTCGAGCTTGATGTTGATGGCATCATAGCGATCGGCCAGGGCATCGAGCCCGGCGCGGTCGTGCAGGCTCTCGTCGGCGCAGATGGGGATCGGCCGGGCGATGGTCGCGAGGAGGTCGTCCTTCCCCGCCGGCAGGGGCTGCTCGATGAGCCCGACCCTCGCGGCGACACAGGCGGCGAGGTTGGCCTCGATCGTCTCAGGATCCCAGGCTTCGTTGGCATCGACGATGAGGCGCGACTTGGGGGCCCCCCGGCGCACGGCGGCGATCCGTTCGGGGTCGCCTACACCGCCGAGTTTCACCTTGAGCAAGGGACGGCTCGCGGCTGCAGCCGCCGCCGCCTCCATGCTCTCGGGCGTGCCGAGGCTGAGCGTGTAGGCGGTGGTGGCGGGGCCGGGGGCGCTGAGACCGGCGATCTCCCAGGCGGACCGGCCGGATTGCTTGGCCTCGAGATCGAACAGCGCGCAATCGAGGGCGTTGCGGGCGGCCCCCGGCTTCATCCGCGCCAGGAGATCGGCACGGGTCGCCCCGGTGTCGATGGCATCGGCTTGCTCGAGGATCAGTGCCTCGACGCTCTCCACGGTCTCACCGTAGCGGGCATAGGGCACGCATTCGCCGCGCCCGACCTGGCCGGCGGCATCCGTCACGGTGGCGAGCACCACCACAGCCTCGGTGCGGCTGCCACGTGCGATGGTGAAGGCCCCCGCGATGGGGAAACGCTCGATCGTCGCGGCGAGACGGCGGGTCATGGTGCGGGGACTCCAACGGTGGCGATTCCCGCGCCGGGCGGAAATTCGGACAGGAGGCGATCGATGATGCCATCGACGCCGAACCGGACCGGATCGGTGGCGGGAAGCCCATGTTCGCGGGCGAGATCGTCGAGGAGCGTCCTGGCGGCTTCCTCCTCCAGATCCTGGGTGTTCACCGCGATCCCGACGGGCCGGATGTCCGGGTTGGTGAGGCGGCCGAGCTGAATCGTCAGATCGATCACCGCCTGGATCGTCGGCAGCGCGTGCCGGACGCCCCGCATGGTGGTACGGGTCGGTTCGTGGCACACCACGAAGGTATCGGCCTGCGCGCCGTGCAGCAGTCCGAGACTAACGCCCGCGAAGGAGGGGTGGAACAGCGAGCCCTGCCCTTCGAGAAGGTCCCAATGGTCCGGATCGGCCGCTGGGGCGATCCACTCCACCGCGCCGGAGATGAAGTCGGCCACCACCGCGTCGATGGCGACGCCGCGTCCCGAAATGAACACTCCGGTCTGCCCGGTGGCTCGGAAATCCGCGTCGAGCCCGCGCGCGCGCATGCCGCGCTCCAGGGCCAGCACCGTGTATTTCTTCCCCACCGAGCAATCGGTGCCGACGCTGAGCAGGCGCCGCCCGGGCCGCTTCGTGCCCTTTCCGGTGGCGAAGGTCTCGGACGTGTGACGCACGTCGTGAAGCTGGCGCCCGGTCGCGGCCGCCGCCTCGGCGATGGTCGGCACCGCGCCGAGCCGAGTATGAAGGCCACTGGCGATGTCGAGGCCGGCCTTCAGGGCCGCGACGATCTCGGACACCCAATGCTCCGGCAGCACGCCGCCCGCATTGGCCACGCCGATGACCATCGTCTTGCAGCCCCGGGCGACGGCTTCCTCCAGGCTGAGGTCTTGGATGCCGAGATCCGCCGCGCAGCCGGGCAACCGAACCTGGCCGACACACCATTCGGGACGCCAATCCTTGATGCCGTAGGCGGTCTTGGCCGCCAGCCGGTCGGGGACGTCGCCGAGAAACATCAGGTAAGGGGTCTCGATCTGCATCGTCTGATCAAACCTCGGCGCAAGCGCGGCTGCACCGGATCGTCGTAAGCGATGAAAACCGGCCTGCCAAATTCAGCCCTGCGCTCCGGGCGGGCGGTCGATCGGGGCCATGCAGCATTGGGAAAGACACAGGGGGGGCTTGCGGCGGCCAATGATGTCGGGTGTGGTCCCTCGAACATCCCGCATCGCCCCCGTGGCGGTCGACACGCGCAGCGGGTGGAGACGATGCGTATGAGAATGTTCGGCAATTGGCGGTCCGCCGCCGCGTTCCGGGTTCGGATCGCCCTCAACCTCAAGGGCATCCCCTACGACGAGACCTTCCTCGATCTCGATGCCGGCGAGCAGTTCGCCCCGGATTTCCTGGCGATCAACCCGCAAGGGGCGGTCCCGGCCTTCTTCGACGGCGACGGGCCGCCGATCACCCAATCCCTGGCGATTCTCGACTACCTGGAAGACGTGCATCCGGCGGTGCCGCTGCTGCCTGCCGATCCGCGCGAGCGCGCCCGCGCGCGTTCTCTGGCCCAGGTGGTCGCCTGCGATACCCACCCGCTCTACGTGCCCCGGGTGCGCACCTACCTGATGCAGACCTACGACATTCCCAGGGACCGGATGATGGGTTTCGTCCGGCATTGGTTCGAGACCGGATTGAAAACCCTCGAGACACGCCTGACGCGGGAGGCCGGCACGGGCCGTTACGCGCAGGGTGACGCCATCAGCCATGCCGACCTCTGCCTCGTGAGCCTGTGGGTCGGCACCGGCATCTTCGGGGTTGAGACCGCACCCTATCGCACGGTTCGGCGCATCGCCGAGGATTGCCTGGCGCAGGACGCCTTCGCCCGCGCGCATCCCCTTCGGCAGCCCGGCGCCCCGGCCTGACGCCCCGCCTTCCGATTCCCATCTGCGAAACCGTCTGGCTTCGAGACTTGCCGGACATTCCCGAATAGAAGAAGCCATCGGCCCTGCGCGCGCGGGGCCGATGGCTTGAGCCGCTGACGCGTTGAGGACGAGGGACGTATGGTACCGGGCGAAACCGTGGACAACCTGCACCGCATCGTGGTCGTCGGCGGAGGCGCGGCGGGGCTTCAGCTCGCGACCAAGCTGGGCGACACGATCGGCAAGGGCGGGAAGGCGCATGTCACCCTCGTCGACCGGGCGCGCACCCATATCTGGAAGCCGCTGCTGCACGAAGTCGCCGCCGGCAGCCTCGATGTCGGCCACCACGCGGTGGACTATCTCCACCACGCCCACCGCCACCATTTCCGCTACCGGATCGGCGAAATGACCGGTCTCGACCGCACGGCGCGGGTGATCCAGCTCGCCGCAAGCTTCGATTCGGAAGGGCGCGAGGTCACGCCGGTTCGGTCGATTCCCTATGACACCCTGGTGATGGCGGTGGGCTCGACCACCAACGATTTCGGCACGCCGGGGGTGAAGGAGAACGCGATCGCCCTCGACACGCCGGATCAGGCGGTGCGCTTCCACCAGCGCCTGGTGAACGGGATGCTGCGCGCCCATACCCAGAGCGGTCCGGTACGACCGGGCCAGCTCCACGTCACCGTGATCGGCGCAGGCGCCACCGGCACGGAGCTTGCCGCAGAGCTGCACCGCACCACCCGGGCGGTGGCCTCCACGGGGCTCGACAAGATCGACCCGGCCAAGGACCTGAAGATCACGCTGGTGGAGGCGGCCCCCCGCATCCTCCCGGCCGTGCCGGAGCGCCTCTCCCGCGAAGTGATGGTGCTGCTCGGTAAGATCGGCGTCGATGTCCGCACTCAGGCGCGTGTCACCGAGGTGCGCCCCGACGGCGTGCAGCTCGCTGATGGCGGCTTCATCCCGTCCGAACTTGTGGTCTGGGCCGCGGGCGTGAAAGCACCCCCCTTCCTGCACGACCTTGCCGGCCTCGAGACCACGCGCAACAACCAGCTCGTGGTGACGCCGACCCTTCAGACCACTCGCGATCCCGACATCTTCGCGCTCGGGGATTGTGCCTATTTCGTCGAGTCGGGCTCCGAGACGCCGATTCCCCCGCGCGCCCAGGCCGCGCACCAGCAGGCCACCCATCTGATCAAGGAAATCCAGGCCAAGATGGCCGGCAAGCCGCTGAAGCCGTTCAAGTACCGCGATTTCGGCTCGCTGGTCTCGCTCGGCCATTACTCGGCCGTGGGCAACCTGATGGGCTTCGTGCGCGGCAAGAACATGTTCATCGCCGGTCTGTTCGCCCGGCTGATGTATCGCTCGCTCTACAAGATGCACGAGACGGCGCTGCACGGCGCGGTTAAGACAGGGCTCGACACCCTGGCCCGTGCCCTCACCCGCCGGACCGAGCCGCGCGTGAAATTGCATTGATGGCCAGCATGAGAGCAAGACGATGATCGACATCATCCAGGCGCTGCAGCAGCGCAATCCGGGGCTCGGCCCCTACGTGCTGGTGCTGCGCGCCGATTCGCGGGCGCGGGACGCCGCTGCCCCCTCGCGTCTCGCGGCCGAGACCGAGGCCTGGATCGCCGAGCACGCCCCCGGGGCGCGCTTCCTGGAGACGCAGGTGCTCCTCGCACCCTATCCGGGCGCGATGCCGGCCGAGCGCGCCGTGGGCGTGATGGCCTTCGCGGATGCCCGGCAACTCGCGGCCTTCGCCACGGCCTGGACCGCCGATCCGGAGCCGGACGAAGAGTTGGAAGACGCTTAAACGTCGTCCCGACCCGCCAGCCAGCGCAGGCGGGCCGCCTCGAGCCCCCAGACGACGCCCAGCATCATGTAGACGTGACGCCATTTCTCGATGTCGATCTGAATCGCCTGCAGGAAGAACATCAGCAGGGCCGGCCACACGATCTGCGCATGGCGCCGGAACGGGGTATCGCGCGTCATCAGGCGGAAGCCCACTAAGCCGGTGGCCAGCACGAGGCCGAGGAAGGCGACGCCGCCGAGCCAGCCGCCATTCGCCAAGCTGCCGATGTAGGAATTGTGCGGCTCCAGCCCGAAGATCAGTCGCCAGCGCAAGGGTCCCATGCCGAGGGGCTCGTCCACCAGCAGGCCGATGCCGCGGAGCTGGTTGCCGAAACGCCCGGTCTCGCCCTCGTCGTAATCCTGCGTGACCGAGGCGCGCTTGGAGAACATCTCCGCCGTGTCGCCGATCGACATCAGCCCGACGATGGCCAGGACCGTTCCGATGGTAGAGAAGGCCAGCAGGACGACGATCCGCCGACGCAGGGCCGCCGATTGGGTGGCGCTGTAGATTCCCGCGACCATCACGGCAATAGCCACGAGGGTGCCGCCCCAGGACCCGCGCGAGAACGAGAGGAAGATTCCGGCCGCGATGACGAGCAGCATCAGGACCGACAGAATGGGCCGCCGCGTGATGCCGAGCAGCAGCCCGTGCATGAGATACAGCGCTCCGAGAGTGAGGAACGAGCCGAAGACGTTCGGGTCCTGAAACGTGCCCGAGGCGCGACCATATTTGTAGAAGAGATCCTCGGTGGGGATGAATCCGAAATAACCGACGATGCCGAAGGTGCCCGAGAGCAGGCAGCTCGCCACGTAGGTCTTGAGGGCCAGCTCGACCCGCGCCTGGGTGTCGTCCGAGAACAGCATCGCGAAGAACACGCCGGTGATGGCGAGGTAGGCGAGCTGGATCGTCCAGCTCACCGACAGCGGCTGGTCGAGATAGGGCATCAGCGCCACGACGATCGCCGAGACGTAGAGGATCAGCAGCCAGACCAGCGGCAGCATCCCGCGATGCAGGCGGATGCCGAGGCAGAGCCAGAGCAGGATCGTGGGGATCGCCACCACGTCGTAGGGCGAGGTGTCGGAGAAGGCGAAGCAGGCAAAGAAGATGAACCCGACGAGAAGCAACGTCGCGAAGCGCTTCAGCACCGCCAGGACGGGAATATCCGCCCAGGCGCCGGCTCGCCAGGGAGATGCGGATGGGGGCGATGCCGAGGCGGGAATCGTGGACGCCATACCAAGAACCGTTCCGCGCGGCGCGGTTGTGGCGCCACCCGCCATCAGGACTCGGAATGGTTGAGATTTGGCGAAGCGCCCTCGCAAGAGCGGTCGAGAATCAACCCAACGCTGTCACCAAGGCCCGGAACTGGTCGCCGCGATCCTCGAAGCTGCGGAACTGGTCGTAGGAGGCGCAGGCGGGCGAGAGCAGCACCACCGGCTCGGCCGCGTCGGAGGCGGCCGCGGCTTCGGCCGCCTCGCGGGTGGCGACATCCAGGGTCCCGCATTTCGTGTACGGCACCACCCCGTCCAGGGTCGTCGCGAAGGCGTCCGAGGCCGCGCCGATGAGGTAGGCATGGGCCACGCGGCCGAAGAGCGGCGCGAGGGCGCCGATGCCACCCTCCTTGGCCTTGCCGCCGAGGATCCAATGCACGTCGTGGAAGGCGGTGAGTGCCTTCTCGGTGGAATCGGCGTTGGTCGCCTTGGAATCGTTGACGAAGAGCACC
>JAKONB010000525.1 GCA_022702195.1 Beijerinckiaceae bacterium
GAACGGCGAGCCGGCCGACGGGCGCGGGCGCCGCCGTCCGGCACAGTCCGAGGCCGGCAACGGCGCCGAACAGAATCGCACCGACCTGACCGAGCGCCGTGGGGGCGAGGACCGCGAGCCAGAGGGCACCGAGCGCGATCCCGGCGCGGGTCGGGTCCGGCGCGAGGGTCCGGGCCATGCCCCACACGGCCTGGGCCACCACCGCCACGGCGACGAGCTTGAGACCGTGCAGGAGGCCGGCGAGGATCGGTCCGCCCGATCCGGTGCCGTAGGCGACGCCGACGAGGATGAGGGCGGACGGCAGGGTGAAGCCGGCGAAGGCCGCGAGCCCGCCCCACAGGCTCCCGGCCCGCATGGTTCCAAGAGCGAACCCGACCTGGCTCGAGGCTGGGCCGGGGAGGAACTGGCACAGGGCGACGAGATCGGCATAGCCCGCCTCGTCGATCCAGCCGCGCCGCCGCACGAAGGCCTCGCGAAAATAGCCCAGATGCGCGACCGGGCCGCCGAACGCCGTCAGGCCGAGGATGAGGAAAGCGAGGAAGATCTCGCGGAGCGAACCGGCCGGGGGCTTAGACAAGCCCGCCGGGGGCTTGGGCGGACCTGCCGGGGGCTTAAACAAGCCCGCCGGCCTCCACGATGAACGTCGCCACCGCATCGGCGCCGTGGCCGTCGCGCAGGGACGCGAACACGTAGGGCCGGGCGCCGCGCATGCGTCTGGTGTCGGATTCCATCACCCCGAGATCGGCGCCGACCAGGGGGGCGAGATCGGTCTTGTTGACGATGAGCAGGTCCGAGCGGGTGATGCCGGGGCCGCCCTTGCGGGGGATCTTCTCGCCGCCGGCGACATCGATCACGTAGAGGGTGATGTCGGCGAGCTCCGGCGAGAAGGTCGCCGCGAGGTTGTCGCCGCCGGATTCGATCAGCACGAGGTCGAGCTTGGGGAAGCGCCGGCGCATCTCGGCGACCGCCGCGAGGTTGATCGAGGCATCCTCGCGGATCGCCGTATGCGGGCAGCCCCCGGTCTCGACGCCCATGATCCGCTCCTCGGGCAGCGCCCCGGCCACGGTGAGGATGCGGGCATCCTCCTTGGTGTAGATGTCGTTGGTGATGGCGCAGATCTCGAAGCGGTCGCGGAAGCGCTTGCAGAGCTGCTCCATCAGGGCGGTCTTGCCGGAGCCCACGGGGCCGCCGATGCCGACGCGGAGCGGGCCGTTGAGAGAGGTCATCGGGCAATCCTCAAGAACGAAAGATCCGGGAATATTGGGTCTCGTGCCGGAACGCGCCGAGATCGAGCCGCAGGGTGGCGCTGCCGAGATCGTCGAGGGTGAGATCCGGGATCGTCGCGGCCAAAGCCGCGACCCGCGGCAGGAGCGCGGCGATCACCCGTGTGCCGGCGCTCTGGCCGATGGGCGCGCAGCGCAGGGCCGCCGAGACGAGGTTCTGCACGAAGGCGAGGCCGAAGCCCGCCAGGACCGGCCCGGGCGCCATGCGGTAGGCCCCCGCCGCGAGGCCGAACGCCACCGGATAGGCGACCGCGCCGGTGAGCCCGTCGCCGAGACGGAGGAGGGCCTCGTTGCCCCAGGCGGCGCGGGTGGCGTCGAGGAAGCTGCGCCCCTGCTGGCTGGTCTCCAGGTGCAATTCCCGCGCGGGGGCGAGCGCCAGGGCGAGGTCGTTGAGATCGGACAATCCGGCCGCGTCGTCGGCCCGGGCGGCCGCCTGCGCATGGGCGCAGAGGATCAGATCGTTGCGGCCGGCCCCCAGCTCCAGCACGTCGGCGAGCCATGGGGTGAGCGAGGCTTCGTCCACCACGTCGCCGCATTCCACCGCCCATTCGAGCCCGTGCGAGTAGGCGTAGGCCCCCACCGGATAGCCCGGCGAGAGCCACGCCATCAGGCGCAGGGCCTCACTCATGGGCGTGCGGATGGTGGTGATCGTGGGCCAGGGCCGCGCCGTGCGGATGGCCGTGGTGATGGTGTCCGGCCGCCTCGCCCGCATAGGCCCCGGCCTCGGGCCGGAACGGGCGCTCCACCGGCTCGGCGGTGCCGCCCAGGCCCCGCACCATCGCGGCGAGCACGTGGTCGTCGGCGATGTAGACCGCGTCCGGGCCGATCTCGGCCGGAATGTGCCGGTTGCCGATATGCCAGATCAGCCGCTTCAGGGCGTGATCGTCCGCCGCCCGGATGGCGAGCAGGCGCTCGGGCGCGGCCTCGACCCAGACGAGGCGCCCATCCTGCAGCACCAGGGCGTCGCCGTCGTCGAGGACGGTGGGCTCGGGCAGATCGAGCAGGAAGGCGAGGCCGCCGACGCCCCGCATCGCCATGCGGCGGCGGTGCCGGTCGCCATGGTCGAGGACGATGCGGTCGACGATCTCGCCGGCGAGGGCGTCGCGGCGCAGGACGTGCGTGGCGCGGATCATGGCTCGCGACGTGTCCACCAATGCGCGCCGCGCATGGCGTCGTCGCCGTAAGGATCGGGCAGGAATCCGACCGTCAACATCTCGTCCTCCAGGACCGGGCCGCCATCGGGAAACGCATCGTCGAACAATCCGCTCTCCGGCACCGCACGGGCCTTCGCCACGGGGTAGATCTCGGCCACCGGCGGCGGGACCAGGGGGCGAAGGCTCGGATTGTCGTCGAGGATGTCCGCGACGCGCCATCTCGGCAGATCGAGCGTCGCGGCCCAGCCCAGGCAGCGCAGATCGACCTGCTCCGTCCGGCGCAACACGGCCTCGGTCCGGGCCTGGACATCCCGCGCGTCCGGAGTGTCCGCCGTCGGCCTCGTCGCGCGTGTCGACATCGGGAGCCTCGTGTCCGTCGGCGGCACCCTACCTCAAAACAGGAAATACCGCTGCGCCATCGGCAGCACCTCGGCCGGCTCGCAGACCAGCAATTCGCCGTCGGCGCGGACATCGTAGGTCTCGGGATCGACCTCGATATGCGGGGTGGCGTCGTTGAGGATCATGCTCTTCTTCGAGATGCCGCCGCGCACGTTCTCCACGGCCACCAGCGGCTTGCGCACCCCGAGGCGGGCAGCCAGGCCATCCTCGATCGCCGCCTTCGAGACGAAGGTCAGCGCCGTGGCGAAGGGCACCCGGCCATACGCACCGAACATCGGCCGGTAATGCACCGGCTGGGGGGTCGGGATCGAGGCGTTGGGGTCGCCCATCGGCGCGGTGGCGATGGCGCCGCCCTTGATGACGAGGTCGGGCTTCACCCCGAAGAAGGCGGGATTCCAGAGCACCAGGTCGGCGAGCTTGCCCGGCTCCACCGAGCCGACATGGTTCGAGACCCCGTGCGCGATGGCCGGGTTGATCGTGTATTTCGCCACGTAGCGGCGGGCGCGCAGGTTGTCGTTGCCGGAGGTATCGCCGGGCAGCGCGCCGCGCTGGCGCTTCATCTTGTCGGCGGTCTGCCAGGTGCGGATCACCACCTCGCCGACCCGGCCCATGGCCTGGCTGTCCGACGACATCATCGAGAGCGCGCCGATGTCGTGCAGGATGTCCTCGGCGGCGATGGTCTCCTTGCGGATGCGGCTCTCGGCGAAGGCCAGGTCCTCGGGGATCGCCGGGTCGAGGTGGTGGCACACCATCAGCATGTCGAGATGCTCGTCGATGGTGTTCTTCGTGTAGGGCCGGGTCGGGTTGGTGGAGGAGGGCAGCACGTTGGCCAGCCCCGCCACCTTGATGATGTCCGGCGCGTGGCCGCCGCCCGCCCCCTCGGTGTGGAAGGCGTGGATGGTCCGCCCGGCGAAGGCCCGGATCGTGTCCTCGACGAAGCCGGATTCGTTGAGCGTGTCGGAATGGATCATCACCTGCACGTCGTGCAGGTCGGCCACCGTGAGGCAGGTGTCGATGGCCTGGGGCGTGGTGCCCCAATCCTCGTGGAGCTTGAGGGCGCAGGCCCCGGCCCGGATCATCTCGACGAGGCTCTCGGGCCGCGAGGCGTTGCCCTTGCCGGCGAAAGCGAGATTCATCGGGAAGGACTCCGCCGCCTCGATCATCCGGGCGAGGTGCCAGGGGCCGGGGGTGCAGGTGGTGGCGAAGGTGCCGTGCGCGGGGCCGGTGCCACCGCCCAGCATCGTGGTGATGCCGGAGCACAGGGCCTCCTCGATCTGCTGCGGGCAGATGTAGTGGATATGGCTGTCGAAGCCCCCCGCCGTGAGGATCTTGCCTTCTCCGGCGATCACCTCCGTTCCGGGACCGACCACGATGTCGATGCCCGGCTGGATGTCGGGGTTGCCGGCCTTGCCGAGTTTCGCGATGCGGCCCCGCACGAGGCCGACGTCGCATTTCACCACGCCCCAATGGTCCAGCACCACGGCGTTGGTGATGACGGTGTCCACCGCGCCGTCCCGGTTCGTGACCTGCGATTGCCCCATCCCGTCGCGGATCACCTTGCCGCCGCCGAACTTCACCTCCTCCCCATAGGTGGTGTG
>JAKONB010000573.1 GCA_022702195.1 Beijerinckiaceae bacterium
GCATTACGAACAGTCCGGCTGGCACGAGGGGCGCAATCCGAACGCCTTCTTCTCGACCACCGGCTACCTGGCCGCCAATCCCGACGTGGCGGCCGCCGGCATCAACCCCCTGACGCATTACGACGCCAGCGGCTGGAAGGAAGGCCGCGACCCCTCGGCCAACTTCGACAACGAGCTGTATCTCGCCCGCAATCCGGACGTGAAAGCGGCCGGTCTCGATCCCCTCGCGCACTATCTCGGCAGCGGGCAAGCGGAAGGCCGGCAGGCCTACGCGGCGATCGGGAACGCCGCCGATCTGGCCAAGCACCCGGGTTTCGACGCCGAGTACTACCTCCTGTCGAATCCGGACGTGGCCAAGGTGGCCCTCGCTGCAGGCGGAGATACCTTCAACTTCGCCTACCAGCACTACGAGAGCAACGGTTGGCACGAGGGCCGCAACCCGAATGCCGTGTTCGATACCAAGGGCTACCTGGCGGCTTACGCGGATGTCGCGGCGGCCAACATCGATCCCCTGGCGCATTACGACACCAATGGCTGGAAGGAGGGGCGCGATCCCTCGGCCAGTTTCGACACGAAGACCTACGAGGCGACCTATGCGGACGTGAAGGCGGCGGGCATCGATCCGATGCTGCATTACCTCCAGTCCGGCGCCGTCGAGGGCCGCAGCACCTTCGCGGATGGCTTCTTCGGCTGACCCGGCCATCGCTTGGTCGGAGAGAGGGCGGTGTCAGCAGGCCCTCGCAGCACCTGAGGGAAGCGGAAATCCGTCATTCCGAGCGTTTCATCCGGAGTTCGGATGTGACGCTGGGGACCTGTGTCGGCCGGGGCCAACGCCCCGGCCGGCCTCGGACCTCATGTCGCCCACGCCCAGGAAGCCTTCGGTCTCGCCGGGCGGCGCCTGGGCTCTCGCGCTCGTCGCCCCGGCGTCGGTGTCGCGTCCAGGCATCCCCCTCGGGAGGTGGGGGCGGCTCCCGAGACGAGCCTGGAATTCCTCAAGGCACAGGCCGAAGAGGCGGCGCTCGGTTGGACGACGCGCGATTTGTTCGGTGCGCCCCCGAAGATCGGGATCGTCCGGCCGGACATCTGCGGCGCCCCGATGACGTCCGGTGGCGGCATCACGTTCCTCACGACCAACGGCATGGGGATTGGCGTCTTGGCCTGGTGTGGCGACACGCCGGGTCCGGTCCCGATCGGAGCGTTCGGAGGCTGATCCCCATCTGGCCGGCCTGGCTGAGAAACCGGCGACCCGCGGTCTCGAAGCGTCAGAGATGCTTCAGTCCGAAGCTCGCCAGCAGGGGGAGTAGCTCGTCGCGGGCGCGCAGCCTGTGGTGATGCGTGCGATCCTGCGCCTGCTTCGCATCGCCACGCCGGATCGCCTCGATGATCTTGCGGTGCTCCGCGACGGACGCTCCGAGCTCCCTGCGAAGCTTGAGCGTCAGCATGCGCGCGCGATGCGATTGATCGTTGATCGTCTGGATGATCCGGTTCATGCGTCCGTTCCCCGCCCGCTCGACGAGCAATCGGTGGAAGCCGGCATCCGCCTGCCCCCAGGTCAGGAAATCTCCGGACTTCCACGCCTCGGCCATGGCCTCGGTCTGGTCCGCGAGTTCCGCACAGATGGCCATGCGCTCGGCGTCCGGTCGTTCGGCGAGCAGTTCGGCGGCGCGTCCCTCGATCGCGATGATGACGTCGTAGATCTCTCGCACGTCCTCCGGCGCCAAGGCACAGATCAGAACGCCGCGCCGGGGAAGCACGCGAACGAGGCCATCCTCCTGGAGGCGAATCACCGCTTCGTGGACGGGGGTGCGGCTCATGCCGAGCCGCACGGCGATCTCCTGCTCGGACGCTTGGTAGCCGGGCGCGAAACTCGAATCCTGGATCGCCCGCTTCATGGCCAGATAGGCATCGTCGACGAGTGAAGGTCTGCGCTCAACCTCCTGCTCGTCCTTCGCTTTCGCCGCCGTCCGTGTCCGCACCATCGCAGCCTCCACCTCTCTCCTGTCGTATCATCTTCCATGCAAGCTGCAATAAGTGCGTTGACAGATCCGCACGATAATGCGCATCTCGTCCCAACTTGCATGCAAGTTGGCGCTCAAAGACCAACGCATGCTGGCCTTTCCAGGAGGAAACGATGGACGCTTCGCTCGAAAAGGCGACCATGCGCCGGGTTTCATGGCGCCTAGTCCCCTTCATTTGCCTGCTCTATTTCATTGCCTTCATCGACCGCGTGAACATCGGCTTCGCGGCGATCACGATGAACAAGGATCTCGGCTTCTCGTCCGCAGTCTTCGGGTTTGGAGCGGGCATCTTCTTCTTCGGATATTTCCTGTTCGAGGTGCCGTCGAACATCGTCCTCGACAAAGTCGGGGCGCGACTCTGGATCGCCCGCGTGATGATCACCTGGGGAATGATCTCCGGAGCATTTGCCTTCGTGCAAGGCGAGTACAGCTTCTATGCTTTGCGCTTTCTGCTCGGCGCGGCGGAAGCGGGCTTCTTCCCCGGCATCATCCTGTACCTGACCTATTGGTTCCCCGCCCGCTATCGCGCGGGGGTCGTATCGCTGTTCATGGCGGCCGCGCCCATTTCGGTGGCGCTGGGCTCGCCCATCTCCAGCGCGCTTCTCGGCATGGAGGGCGTCATGGGCCTGCATGGCTGGCAGTGGATGTTCATCATCGAAGCCATCCCGGCCGTCATCCTCGGCGTCGTCGTGCTGTTCTACATGACCGACCGCCCCGAGAAGGCGACGTGGCTGCCCGAGGACCAGCGGGCCTGGCTCGTCGCGCAGATGAACGAGGAGCATGCCCGCAAGCAGGTGGCGGCCAAGCACGGCATCCTGGCCGGAATGACCGACATCCGCGTCCTGGCCCTCGCGCTCGTCTATTTCGGCACCTCGGCCGGCCTCTACACCCTCGGCATCTGGGCGCCGCAGATCATCAAGAGCTTCGGCCTGTCCACGATGGCCGTCGGCTTCCTCAACGGCGTACCGCCCACCATCGCGATCATCGCCATGATCCTGTGGGCGCGCCACTCCGACCGGACGGGGGAGCGCACCTGGCACGTCGTTATCGCCTGCCTCGTCGCCTCCGCCGGCCTGCTGCTGGCCGGCGGTGCGGCCTCGGCCGTCGCGGTCATTGCCGCGCTCAGCCTCGTGAATATCGGCATCAGTTCGGCCAAGCCGCCGCTCTGGGCCATGCCGACGATGTTCCTCTCGGGCTCCGGCGCGGCGGTCGGCATCGCCACCATCAACTCGATCGGCAATCTCGGTGGCTTCGTCGGTCCCTGGGCGATCGGGTGGATCAAGGACCTGACCGGCAGCTTCACGGGCGGTCTTGTCTTCGTCGCGGCGCTCCTCGTCCTCTCGGCGATCGTCACCCTCGTCGTCGCCCGCTCGGGGCGGCGTCCCGAGCCCACCGGCGCCGTCGCGCGCTGAACCTCTACCTCGTTCTCATCGCTCATCGTTCCAACGGAGACCTGTC
>JAKONB010000579.1 GCA_022702195.1 Beijerinckiaceae bacterium
AAGAAGGTCTGGCAGCACGACTTCATGGATTCGGCCACCTGGGGGCCGGTGCTCACGACCGGTAGCGGTCTCGTCTTCACCGGCGGTACCAGCGACCGGAAGTTCCGGGCCTTCGATGGCAAGACCGGCAAGGTGGTCTGGGAAATGCGGCTGAACTCCGGAGTCATCGGGGTTCCCTCCTCCTACATGGTCGATGGCGTCCAGTACGTCGCGGTCCAGTCCGGCTGGGGCGTCGATGCCGACCGGATGCTCGGCGGCATCAACAACGCCCTGCCCGAGGAGCGTCGCGTGCGCATGGCCCCGCAGGGTGGCGTCGTCTGGGTCTTCAAAGTGATGGAGCTGGAGGTCCAGGCAAAATGAGCGGGGCCGGCACCCGGCGCCCCGCAGCCCCGGCCGCCGCCCTCATGGTCGGCCGCGGTCTGGAGGGCATCCCGGCCATCGCGCCGTTCGGGGCCACGCCTGCTCCCGCCCGCAGGGATCGGCTCCTGCGCGGCCCGCGCGATCGGCCGGGGGGCTCCCGATGCGGGGATGCGCCCGGGCGGCGCCGCCTGCGCCGCCCGCGTCGTCGGCACCCTGCCGGTCGCCGCTCTTTCCCGGATTTCCGCCGGCCTCTTCAGGTGAACGCCGCCCAATGCGGCGTGCGCCGCAACGACCCGCGGGGGAACGTTTCATGAAAGACCTCCTGACCTTCGGACAGATGCTCTCGGTCCATGCGCGGCTCAGCCCCGAGCGCATGGGCGCGCGGGACCTCGATCGCGCCATGAGCTTCCGGCTGTGGAACGAGCGGTCCTGTCGGCTCGCCCATGCGCTCCTCGGCCTCGGATTGCGGAAGGGCGACCGGGTCGCGGTGCTGGCCTACAATTGCGTCGAGTGGGCCGAGATCTACGCCGCCACCGCCAAGGCCGGGCTCGTCTCCGTGCCCGTCAACTTCCGTCTCGTTGGCAAGGAGGTGCACTTCATCGTCGAGAACGCCGAGGCCGCCGCCCTGATCGTCCAGGACGAGCTGGCCGGCCTCATCGAGGAGATCCGGGACGACCTGTCGATTCCCGACGGCCACGTCATCCATTTCGGGGCCGCCTCCTGCCCGGCGGGGATGCGCGATTACGAGGACTTCCTCGCCCGTGGCCGCGCCGGAGAACCCGATGTCGCGGTCGCGGCGGCCGATCCGTGGATGCTGATGTACACCTCCGGCACCACCGGCAATCCGAAGGGTGCGATCCGCAGCCATCGCAGCGCCAGCACCCTCTCCCTCTGCACCGAGATCGAGCTCGGCATCCACCGCAACGACGGCGCCCTGCTCGTCATGCCGATGTGTCACGCCAACTCGCTCTACTTCTTCGGAGCGTTCAGTTATTGCGGCGGCAGCGTCTCGATCTACTCGCGCAAGAGCTTCGATCCGGAGCATTGCCTCAAGACCCTGGCGGAAGGCAGCGCGACCTTCACCTCCCTGGTGCCGACCCATTACATCATGATGCTGGGACTCTCCGGCGGCGTGCGCGAGCGCTACAACCTCGACCACGTCACCAAGCTGATGGTCTCGTCCGCGCCCGCGCGCCAGGAAACCAAGCGCGCCGTGATGGAACTGTTTCCGAATTCCGGCCTGTACGAGCTCTACGGCGCCACCGAGGTCGGCTGGGCGACCATGCTCCATCCCAAGGAACAGTTCACCAAGCTCGGTTCGGTGGGGCGCGAATGCGTCGGTTCGGCGCCGATCCGTCTCCTGGACGAGGCCGGCGACGAGGTGCCGGACGGTGAACCGGGGGAACTCTACTGCTCCAATCCCTACCTGTTCGACGGCTACTGGAAGC
This sequence comes from Beijerinckiaceae bacterium, assembly GCA_022702195.1. Classification (GTDB taxonomy): domain Bacteria; phylum Pseudomonadota; class Alphaproteobacteria; order Rhizobiales; family Beijerinckiaceae; genus Methylobacterium. The sequence goes on from JAKONB010000579.1 coordinate 1,809, forward strand.
TGCCGGAGAAGACCCGCGAGGCGTTCCGCGGCGAATACTGCACGGTGGGCGACATGGCCCGCCGCGACGCCGACGGTTTCATCCAGCTCGTCGACCGCAAGAGCAACATGATCATCTCCGGCGGCGAGAACGTCTACCCGTCCGAGGTGGAATCCGCGCTCGGCCGCCACCCCGCGGTCCGGGACGTCGCCGTGATTGGCCTGCCCGACGCGAAGTGGGGCGAGCGCGTCCACGCCGCCGTCGTCCTCCACGACGGCGCCGCTCTCGACGCCAAGAGCCTGATCGATTGGAGCAAGGACCATCTCGCCGGCTACAAGCGCCCCCGGACCTGCACCTTCCTCCATCACGACGACATCCCGCGCAACGCCACCGGCAAGGTGCTGCACCGGGTCCTGAAGGCACAGGTCATGGACCAGGAGGCCAGAACCGCGTCCGGGTCGGTTTCCCCCGAGAAGACCGCCGGTTGACGCTGCGCCGTTCCGATGCGCTCCGCCATGGCCAGCCACCCGACCGAACCGACCGTCACGCCCCCGCTCGGCCGGGACCACGGAGCTATGCACGGTCGGGCGCGCGGGAGAGACCGTGCAGGCGGTCCTGAATGCGACCCCGCCGATCCTCGGACAGATCCCGACGGGCTCCCCGTGCGGTGTCATGCGGGTTTTCCCGCGAACGGCCGCCGACAGTTTCGACACCGTCGTCTGCCTCGCCCTGCCGGCGTTCGCCTGTGTCGCGCCGGCGCGGATCACCCCGGCGCAGATCGGCCAGGTCGGAGGCAGGGGGGCCTGTGGCGGAAGCGTCGTCGTGAAATTCGTCCTCGGCTTCTGGCCCACCCAGCGCCGAACGGGCTCGGTCGCGGAGGCGACGGGGACGGGCCTGCTCGCCCGCGACAGCCCTGTCGGTTTCCCGGGCCTGCCGCTCTGCCTCGTCGCGTTCGGGCGAGGGGGGCTGCCTCCGGCCATCGTGGCGAGGCTGTCCCTCATCCTCGCCCGGCTCGCCTGAGCCTGTCCGCCGACGGCGCCCGTGCCTCGTCGGGGAACCTATGAACGCGAAGGAAACGCTCATGCAGATCCACTCCGACAGCGTCGCCGCTGTGGTCGCGCGCTCCCTGAAGGCGCGCGGCGTCGATCGTGTCTTTGCCCTCTGCGGCGGGCACATCATGCCGATCTGGATGCG
>JAKONB010000585.1 GCA_022702195.1 Beijerinckiaceae bacterium
CCCTCCGTCAGGTCGAGCAGGGTCCGCAGGTCGGCGGCCCGGCTTCGCAACATCGCTCTCGTGGCGGCCGAGTCCGGTCCCGTGGCGAACAGCGTGCACAGGGGTGCATCGCGGGCCACTGCGGCGCCGGATCCTGGGCGATCGCGAACGAAATCCGGCCAAGTGACGGGCGGCATCGGCGCGTAGCCGGCGGTCGCGTAGCAGATTTCCGTGGCCGCCGCATCCACCGGCGTCGCCTCGATGGCGGGCAAGCGTCCGAGGCTGGCCGCGACATGCGCCGCCAGCAGCGGCGTCGGCCGCCGGTCGAGCACGTCCAGGGTGGCGCCGGGGCGCGGGTTGATCTCGGTGAGCCACCATTCCGCGTCCGCCACGAGGCAATCGGCGCTGGCGAGGCCGCGCAGGCCGGTGGCGGCGACGAGCCGGCCGATCCCGTCCGCGATGTCGCCCAGCATGCGTCCGGCGAGGGGCGGCTCCTCGTGTCGTGCATGTTCGAGGGCGCCCGCATAGCGGAAGGGCCGCAGGGGCGAGGGCGCGCTCCATTGCCGGGTGATGCCGACGATCGTCACGTCGCGGCCGTCGGCCAGGAAGGCCAGCGCGTGGGCGCGGCCGGGCACCCGCCTCTGGAAATAGCCCCCCGGCGGGGCGGGGCCGGGGAAAGCCGTGCGGATATGGGTGCCGCCGCAACCGCCGGCCTGCTTGAGCAGCCAGCGCGCCGGCTCGGCCACGGGACCGGGGCTCACCGCCGGATGCGGGATTCCGAGATCGTCGCAGAGAGCCGCGAAGCCGAACGGGTCCTTGAGGGCGGCGACGCTCTCGGCCGAGGCCCCGATCAGCCGATGCCGGGCGGCGATGGCGGCGATCAGATCGGGCGCCCCCTCGAAGCCGCTGCCGAGGACGATGCCGATGGGCGGCGTCCGCCCCCGCGCCGCCAGGGCGTCGAGATCGGCGAGCACGCAATCTCCGCCGAGGCGGCCGGTGCCGAAACGCCCCCGCGCCCGCCGGTGATGCGCGGCCAGCGCCAGGGTGTCGGCATCCCCGAAGAGGTCGAGGACCAGGGGGCGCAGGCCCGCCCGCCGCGCCGCCTGCGCCAGCGCCCGCCCGGACTGGGCGGCGATCAGGAGGGTCTCGCCCGCGCCGTCCTCCCCCGCCACGGTCATCGGAGAAGGCGTGGCCTGGCGCATCGACCCGGACATCGGATCCGGGACGATGCTCTGGATTCTCGCTGTCGCATCGTCCTGTTCCGAAAGCCGGAGACCCCCTTTCGGGACGAGGCCCTAGCCCGCCACCGCCACGGCGACCGCGTAGGCGTCGCGAAAATCGAGGCAGAGGGGCTGGTCGGCCTCGAGCATGCGGCGGAACAGGCGCGATTGCGTCTGGTACTTCACGTTCCCCACCGCCAGGGCGCCGATCCCCACGCCCTTGCCCGTGGGCAGCGGCACGTCGACGGCGTTGACGTCGATGCCGGCGATCCCGGCGGGCGGCACCGCGTTCACGTCGGAGGCGACGAGCAGGTTCGGGGCGGATTCGAGGTCCTCGGCGGTGAGGATCGCCACGCCGGCGGGGCCGGCCGAGAGGATGACGTCGGCGCGGGTAATGGCGGCGCGGCGGGCGGCCGGGGTGGTGCCGTCCACGGCCTCCACCTCGACGCCGAAGCGCCAGCGCATGGTGTTGGCGATCTTGCTCACTCGCTCCTCGCCGTCATGGCCGACGATCACCGCGTTGGCGCCGTTGAGCGCCCCGATCACCGCCGCCACGTAGGCGACCACGCCGGCCCCGCCGAAGATCACGATGCGCTTGCCCGCGAGCCCGGTGTCGAACTTCACCTTCAGGGCGCGGGTCACCTCCGCGACCATCGCGGCCCCGGTGGTGAAGGAGCCGGCCGGGTCGGCGAAGATGTGGTTGGCGAACGGCGGCACCAGGGCCTTCTTGGCCCGGTCCACCATGTCGAGGGCGTCCTCGGCGTTCTTGCCGGCGATGAAGATGCCGGTGCGCGTGCCGTCCTGCGGCGAGCGCGAGAAGATCGAGTCCTGCACGAGCGAGGTCACGTCCGTGAGGGTGGCGCCCGTATAGGTCGCGATGGTCTCGAACCCCGCATCCACGGCCATGTTCACGTCGAACGGGCTCATGTGCTTGAGGGGCGTGATCATGTGCAGGATCGAGCGGGCCATGGTCGGTCTCCCTCCGTGTCTGGGCAAGTGGTCTGGGCAAGTGGTCTGGTCGGACCCCCGATCGTGCGCCGGGGGCGTGGTTTGTCAAAACGGGTGCCGTCCGGCCGGCGGCCTCCGCCGGGATTCCGGGAGGCCTTACGCCGCCACCACTTAAAGGGCGGTGACCGACGCGCCCGCGTTGCGTCCGCGGGCGATCACGAACCGCAAGGGGCCGGGGCGTTCGAGGCGGGCGACGAGGGCGCGCGCCTCCGCCTCCGACGGGACCAGGGCGAAGCCGGTCGGTCCCCAGGAACTCTGGCCGTAGCCGGCGATCCCCAACGCGGCGACGGCCTCCAGGGCCGCCGCCACGGCGGGGCTGGCGTAGCGCCCGCCCTGATGGGGCGCGAAATGATCGCCGATCAGCCGCTGGATCCGGGTGATGCCGGCGCCGAACCCCTCCGGCTCGGCGGTGGCGAGGGCGGGCATCACCTGCATCAGGACGATGCGGCAGATCTCGGCGGCCTGGGCCTCGGGAAAGCGCGGCAGCGCGCGAAAGGCCGCGACCTCGCGGCTGCCATGGACGCCGGTCATGCCGGTATCGAGGATCAGCACCACGCGCCAGGCCTCCGGATAGGCGAGGCGGGCGATCAGCGGCGGCGGGTTGCCCAGGGTGTCGCGGCCGCCATCGACGATGAAGCCCCCTTGCGTGAACGCCGCCAGCCCGATGCCGGAGCGGTTGCCTCGGTCGAGGGCGTCGGCGAAGTCTTCGGCCAGGAAGGCGCGGTCCTCGAGCCGGGCCAGGGCGGCGGCGACGCTGAGCGCCAATTGCGTGCCCGAGCCGAAGCCCGCATGGGCCGGAAGGGTCTCCTCGATCCGGAGGTCGGCGAGGCCGTCGATCCCGAGATGCCCGGCCGCCGCCAGCGCGTAGGCCCGCGCCCGCTCCGCCTCCGGTCCCGTCACCGTGAGGGCCGGCGCGCGCCGCGCGGTGAGGACGATCGCCGGATCGTCGAGGGCGAGGCCGAGGCTGCCGAACCGGCGCCCGAGGCCGCCATGCAGGTCGAGGAAGCCGAAATGCAGGCGCGCCGGCGCGCGCACCCGCACCGCCGCCGGCCCGCGCGTCTCCCCTGCCCCTTCCGGGATCTGTGTCACGTCGATCCCCTTCATCGCGAAGCGTCGCGCATCGGTTGCGGTGCCCTGAATCTGTGGCGGCGGCTTGTCCCACGGAGCGCGGACCCCTCGCAAGCGCCGTCATGCGGTCAAGCGGTTCAGAGACAATGAATGGCGGCGCCGCGCCGCCGCCCGGGAAACCCGATGGCGGAACGGGCCGCCGGCCGGATGGTTCTTGACAATATTCCTATATCGTGCCTATAAGCCTGCACCTGCCGCCCGACGCATCGGGAGCCTTTCCGGAGACCGACCGGCGGGGCTGGGGGTGGCGGGGCGGTGCCCGCGTCGGTGGCTTCGGTCGCCACCGCCCCGGGCGACGGGCTCGTCACGACCACC
>JAKONB010000591.1 GCA_022702195.1 Beijerinckiaceae bacterium
GAACGCTGAACGCCGCGATCGTGGAGGCACGCCAGGTGGCGCAGCATTCCGTCGACGCCGCGACGCTCAACCGGTTCGTGACCACCGTGGTGCTGGAGGCGCGCGGCATCTACGCCGCGAAGGACAGGACCGACGCGGAGAAATATGCCGCCCGGCTGCGCCAGAATCTTGAGGGCATGAACGCGCTGCTCAAGGACTGGGCGCCCCGGGTCACCTCCAGCGAGCGACCGTACTTCGCCAAGATCGTCGAAGGGGCCGCCGCTTTCACGCCGCTGCGGCTGGAGACGGCCCGTCTCGGCACCGAGGTATCGCCGCGGGCGGCGGCCGACCAGGGCTTCAACGAGGCCAACCGGGCGAATCGGCAAGTTTTCCAGAACAGCATCGACGCCCTGGTGGCGAGCAACCAAGCCGAGCTTGCCGCCATCGAGCGGGATACGGACGATCTCTACGAGGGTCGCCTCGCCGTGCTGATCGCGCTCGCCGTCGGCGGTACCTTGGGCTGCCTGGCGATCGGCGCCTATGTCGGCAACCATCAGATCGCCAAACCTCTGGCCGGCGTGTCGGCGGCGATCCGGCGCCTCGCCCAGGGCGATCACGACCTCCCGGCGGTGAAGCCCCGCCGCGACGAGATCGGCGAGATCTGGACCAGCATGCAGGTTTTCGCCGCCGCCATGACGGAGGCCGAATCCCTGCGGAACAGCCAGGGTCAGGCAGCGAGCCTCGCCAGCGCCCGCCGGCGCGCGGAGCGCAACGAACTCGCGGACCGGTTCCAGGATGATGTCGGCAGCCTCGTCACCGACCTGTCGGAGTCCGCATCCGGGATGGAGGCCATCGCGCGCGCCATGGCGAGCGATGTCGAGCAGACCGGCCGTCAATCGCAGGCCGTTCTCCTGGCCGCCCAGGAGACCGCGAGCAACGTCCAGACGGTGGCCGCCGCCACCGAGGAACTCGCGGCCTCGGCCCAGGAGATCGGCCTGCAGGTCGGCCGGACCGCGACGGCCGCCGCGGGGGCGGTGGAGGATGCGATCCGCACCCAGTCGCGCGTCAAGGTCCTGGCCGAGAGCGCGGCGCGCATCGGAGACGTGGTCGCGCTGATCTCGCAGATCGCGGGCCAGACCAACCTCCTGGCCCTCAACGCCACGATCGAGGCGGCCCGGGCCGGAGAGGCGGGACGCGGATTCGCCGTGGTGGCCACGGAGGTCAAGGATCTCGCGGCGCAGACCGCGCGGGCGACGGAGGAGATCACCGCCCAGATCGCCACGATCCAGGACGCGACCCGCGAAACGGTCGGCGCGATCACCGAGATCGGCACGGCCATCGGCGACGTTCACCGCATCGCCCAGGGGGTGGCCACGGCCGTGGAACAGCAGCAGGCCGCCACCCAGGACATCGCCCGCAGCGTGAGCGACGCCGCCCAGGGAACCCAAGCGGTGACGCAAACCATGGAACGGGTGCAGTCGGCCGCGGCCCAGACGGGGGCCGGCGCGACGCAGGTTCTCGCCTCCGCCGAGCGTCTGGCGCAGCAATCCGGCCGGGTCGGCAGCGAGGTCACACGGTTCGTCGGCGGCATTCGCGCCGCCTGATCGCCGCGCGAGCCTGGAAAGCGGGGCGCAGGACGCTTAGATCGGCCCGGTGCGACACTTCCCCGACCGGCTTCGCTGGCGCGGCCGGAGCCCCCGATGATCGACACCGAACTGCTCACACGCGCCGTCGATCGCGGGCTCATCACCCGGGATCAGGCCGTATCCCTCCGGGCTCTTGCGGAGGAGCGTCCCGATGAGGGGCCGGCGGGCCGCGACGCCGAGAGCCTGCGCTTCGTATCGGGTTTCGCCGACATCTTCGTCACGATCGGTCTGCTGCTGTTCCTCGGGACCACGGCCTATTTCGGGACCGATCGGCTCGGGGCGGCCGGCGGCTACGGCTTGGTCGCCCTCCTCGCCTGGGGACTCGCCGAGTTCTTCACCCGGCAGCGGCGCATGGCGTTGCCGAGCATCGTCCTCCTGCTGATCTTCACCGTCTCGACCTTCGGAGCCGCGACCTTCGCGATCAACGCCGCCACCGGTGGATCCGAGTTCGACACGCTCTGGGGCAATCCCTTCCTACTGATGGACCGCAGGCCGGGTCCGGTCGCGGGCGGCTCGCTCCTCACGCTGATCCTGGTGGCCTTGCATGACCGGCGTTTCGGCGTGCCGATCACCGTGGCGGCGGGGGCCGCTTCCCTGGTCGGACTTCTCGGAGGCGCTCTGGGGGCGGCCGCCCCCGGCATCGTGCGGACCTACGGGAGCCTGCTCCTGCTGACAGGCGGCATCGGCGTCTTCGCCCTCGCCATGCGGTTCGACCTGTCGGACCCGAAGCGGATCACGCGCCGCACCGACATCGCCTTCTGGCTCCATCTCCTGGCGGCGCCGCTCATCGTCCATCCGATCCTCGGCAGGATGGCGGATCGCGGCGACGCGCGCTCCGCCGGGCTCGTCCTCGCCATCGTGTTGATCCTCGCGGCGGTGGCGCTCGTCACCGACCGGCGCGCGATCCTCGTCTCCGGCCTCGTCTATGCCGGATTCGCCTTCGGCACCCTGATCCGGCAGGCCGGCTTCTCCGGCGGTGTCCTGCCGGCGAGCCTGCTGGCGCTCGGGGCCTTCATCCTCCTGCTGAGCGCCGGCTGGCATCCGCTTCGCGAGCGGGTGCTGCGCGCCCTCCCCCGCCCCTGGGCAGCCCGGCTGCCGCATCCCCTCGGAGCCTGATGACCACCTTCTCCCCCCGCGAGATCGTCTCCGAACTCGACCGGTTCATCGTCGGGCAGGCGGATGCCAAGCGCGCCGTCGCCATCGCCCTGCGCAACCGCTGGCGCCGGCAGCAGCTCACCGGCCCCCTGCGCGAGGAGGTCGCGCCGAAGAACATCCTCATGATCGGCCCGACCGGCTGCGGCAAGACCGAGATCGCCCGCCGGCTCGCCCGGTTGGCCGGCGCGCCGTTCCTGAAGATCGAGGCGACGAAGTTCACCGAAGTCGGCTATGTCGGCCGCGACGTGGAGCAGATCGTCCGCGATCTCGTGGAGGTCGGGATCGGCCTCAAGCGCGAGGAGAAGCGCCGTTCGGTCCAGGCCAAGGCGGAGGCGGCGGCCGAGGCCCGCATCCTGGATGCCCTGGTCGGCCCCACCGCGAGCGCCCCCACCCGGGACAGCTTCCGCAAGAAGCTGCGCGCCAGCGAACTCGACGACAAGGAGGTCGAGATCGAGCTGACCGGCGCCGCCCCCTCCGGCCTGCCGATGTTCGAGATTCCCGGTATGCCCGGCGCCTCGATGGGCGCGGTCAATCTCGGCGACATGCTCGGCAAGGCGCTCGGCGGCCAGAAGGGCAAGCCGCGCCGGATGACCGTGAAGGATGCCTACGCGCCCCTGCTGGCGGAGGAATCCGACAAGCTGGTGGATGCCGAGGCCCTCACCCAGGAGGCGATCCGCGAGGTCGAGAACAACGGCATCGTCTTCCTCGACGAGATCGACAAGATCTGCGCCCGCGAGGGGCGTTCCTCGGCCGACGTCTCGCGCGAGGGCGTGCAGCGCGACCTCCTCCCCCTCATCGAGGGGACGACGGTGGCGACCAAGCACGGACCGGTGAAGACCGACCACATCCTGTTCATCGCCAGCGGTGCGTTCCACGTCTCGAAACCCTCGGACCTCCTGCCGGAATTGCAGGGCCGCCTGCCGATCCGCGTCGAGTTGCAGCCGCTGACCGTGGAGGATTTCAGGCAGATCCTCACATCCACGGAAGCGAGCCTGCTGAAGCAGACCGTGGCGCTGATGGCGACGGAGGGGGTGATCCTCGCCTTCGCCGACGATGCCGTCGATGCCATCGCGCGGGTCGCCGTGGACGTGAACAATTCGGTGGAGAATATCGGCGCGCGCCGGCTCCAGACCGTGCTCGAGCGGGTGATCGACGAGATCTCGTTCACTGCCACCGATCGCTCCGGCGAGACCGTGCCGATCGACGCGGCCTATGTGCGCGACCGGGTGGAGAGTCTGGCAGCGGATACGGATCTGAGCCGGTTCATCCTCTGAACGACGCCGTGAGGCTGGCTCGGATGGATCGATCGGAGCGGGATTCCCCCCGCCTCGCCGATCACTCCCCGACCCGCCGCTCGCAGCGTGCCGCGGCGGCGGGAACGCAGGCGATCCCCGGCAGCGAGCAGGCGATCCCATCGTCACCGCGCTGACAGATCCGGCATCCGTCGCTCCACTCGGCGCAGGACGGGTCGTCAGGCGGCGCGACCGCCGCCCGATGGGCTGGGGAAGCGGGCGCCAGGACGCCGATCAACACGGTGACGACCACCAATCCGGCGATCGCAGCGGCGATCAGGCCGTCGCGGCCATCGGTAACACGCCCGGCCTCGGCGCCGTTACGAGCCATCATGCGAGTTCCGGACCTGTCGGGCTTGGGGCGGTCGACCATGCGCCCGTGTTCGCGTGCGGAGCCTGTCCTGTCAACGCACGGGTCCGGTTCGGTTGACGTCTCAGGCCGCGGCGGCGCGCCGGTCCAGGAGCGATGGGAGGACGCGCAGGTCGAGGGGCTTGGCCAGGAACCCGTCGAACCCGGCCTGCCGGGCGATCTCCTCGTCGTCCCGCCCGGCATTCGCCGTGAGGGCCACAAGGTGCAATGGCCCCAATCCGGACGCCGCCTCCGCCGCGCGGATGCGCCGGGCGGTCTCGAGGCCGTCGAGGCCGGGCATGCGGATGTCGATCAGGGCGAGGTCGAACACACGCTCCGCCGCGATCGATTCCGCATGCCGGTCGAGCGCTTCGACACCGTCGCGGGCATGGACGACGACGGCCCCGAGGCGCTCCAGGGCCTTGGTCGCCAGGAGGGCGTTGATCGGATTGTCCTCGGCGAGCAGGACATGGACCCGTGCGACGGCCGAGGATTGCCCCGGCCCATCCGTCTGCGGGAATTCCGCCCGGGGGAAGGATGGCGCTGCGCCGGTATCCGGGATCGGCAGGACGGCCTGGATCGGTTCCAGGAGCCGGTCGAGGAGGGACCGGGTCCGGACGGGCTTGACCAGGTAGCTGTCGAAACCGGCGGCGCCGGGCGCCCCGAAGCCCCGTCGGTCGAAGGGCGAGAGGAGGACGAGGCAACAGCGCACGCCGGCCGCCTTGGCCGCCACGGCGAGGTCCCGGATCGCATCGTCACCCAACGCCCGATCGACGATGACGGCGTCGAAGGGGGACCCGGACAGGGCTTCCCGCGCCTCTTCCGCCGAGGCCACCGACTGGGCGGCGCCTCCGGCACGCCCGAGGGCGCGAACGAGGTAGGGGGCCTGGAACGGCGAGGCCGCCACGATCATGATCCGTCGCCCCGGCAGGATCGGCAGAGGCGCCGGAGCCGCCTCTATCACCGGCAGCGGAAGCCGCACCGTGAAGGTGGTGCCGCGCCCGACCGTCGATGTCGCCGCGATGCCGCCGCCCATCCGGGTGACGAGCCGGCGGGTGATCGCGAGCCCGAGACCCGTTCCCTCATGCTGCCGGCTGGCGCTGCCGTCGCCCTGCTCGAACTCCTCGAACAGGATCGGAATCCGCGCCTCGGGGATGCCGGGACCGGTATCCGAGACGGCCAGGACGAGGTCCCCGGCTTCCTGTCGGATCTCGACACCGACACCGCCTTCCGCCGTGAACTTCACCGCGTTGCCCGCGAGGTTGACGAGGATCTGGCGCACCCGGTCGGCATCCCCGCGCAGGGTCCGCGGCATGTCGGCCTGCACGTCGAGGGCGATCTCGATGCCCTTGCCCTGCGCGCGCGGCGCCAGCAACTCGACGACGCCCTCGGCGATCGCCGCCGGATCGAACGGCTCCGACGCGAGATCGAGCCGACCGGCCTCGATCCGGGAGAAATCCAGGATGCCGTCGATGAGGGTGAGAAGCGCCTTGCCCGAGGTCCGCACCGCCTCGACATAGGTGCGCTGCTCCAGGTCGAGACCCGTCGCGAGCACGAGGTCGGCCATGCCCAGGATGCCGTTGAGCGGCGTCCGGAACTCATGGCTGACCGTCGCGAGGAAGCGGGACTTCGCCACGTTGGCGGCCTCGGCCCGGCTGAGGGCCTCATCCAGGGAGCGGGCGGCCTCGACCCGTTCGGTGATGTCGTACCCGGCACGGAGGCGGTGCAGGTGGCCGTCCCCACCATGCACCGGCATCTCGATGAAGGAGAACCAGCGCGGCGGCCCCTCGGCGGGTTGGACACGCATCTCGACGCGACGGCTGCCATCGGCGTTGAATCGGGCCTCGCGCTCCTCCAGCACGTCGATCGTGCGGGTCGAGCCGATCAGGGCCAGGGGCTCGGCCCCGACCAAGCGGCCGAAACCCTCATTGGCGAAGGTGATCCGTTCCTGCGCGTCGCGCTGGACGATGACCTCCGTGGTGGCCTCCACCAGGGTCCGGTAGCGCTCCTCGCTTTCCGAGAGGCGCCAGACGCGATCCTGGAGGATTTCGAGGTCGACAGTCGCCGGACCGGGCCGGGGGTGCTTGAGCAGCCAGATCTGCCGGATACCCAGGCCGACGGCGAGGATCAGGAGCGTGAGGGCGAAGCCCAGCATGACCATGACGGACTCCTTCCCGAACCAGGCCCTGCGCCGTGTCCCCATCATGCCGCGCGAGGCTGAAGAGCGGCTTTCCAAAGGCGCTTAAGCGTTCCTTGCCGGATCCCGCTCGGGTGGACGATGCGCGGCGCGTGCGGTCGCGTGCTTCACGGGTCGCCCGCAATGGTGTAGGCGCGGCGGCTTGATCCCAAGCCGGACCGACCGGCTTCGGAGGCTGCGAGACCAAGGCGCCATGACCGCACCTGAAACGACCGCGCCCGCACCGGGTCAGACCCGTATCGCGGCCACCTTCGCGCGATGCCGTGCCGAGGGCCGCGCCGCCCTCGTGACCTACGTGATGGCCGGCGACCCGGACGGCGAGACCTCGCTGAAGGTTCTTCAGGCGCTGCCGGAGGCGGGGGCCGACATCGTCGAGTTTGGCCTGCCCTTCACCGATCCGATGGCGGACGGACCCGCGATCCAGGCGGCGGGTCTGCGCGCGCTGAAGGGCGGCCAGGGCGTGGTCAGGACCCTCGATCTCGTGCGCCGGTTCCGGACCGGCAATGCCGAGACGCCGGTGATCCTGATGGGGTATTACAACCCGATCCATACCTACGGGGTGGAGCGCTTCCTCGATGACGCGCTGGCCGCCGGAATCGACGGCCTCATCGTCGTCGACCTGCCGCCGGAGGAGGATGACGAACTCTGCCTGCCGGCCCTGGCCAAGGGGCTCGCCTTCATCCGCCTCGCCACCCCGACCACCGACGAGCAGCGGCTCCCCGCCGTCCTCGCGAACACGGCGGGCTTCGTCTATTATGTGTCGATCACGGGCGTCACCGGAACCGCCACACCGGATTTCGACAAGGTCGCCGGAGCCGTGGCGCGCATCCGGCGCCACACCGACCTGCCGATCGTCGTCGGCTTCGGGGTCCGCACCGGGGACGACGCGGCCGCGATCGCCCGCGGCGCCGACGGGGTCGTGGTCGGGTCGGCCCTGGTCAACGTCCTGCGCGACTCGCTCGATGCGGATCTGCGGGCGCAGGACGGGACCGTCGCGGCGGTGACCGCCCTGGTGCGGGACCTCGCAGCGGGCGTGCGCCGGGCCGCGCGCGCCTGATTTCAAGAAGCCTCGTGCCGAACACCACGATCCCGCGGACAAGGACGTCATCGCGATGATGGTTGAACCGATGAACTGGATCTCGGAGGTCGTGCGCCCCAAGATCAAGACCCTGTTCAAGCGCGAGACCCCGGAGAACCTCTGGGTCAAGTGCCCCGATACCGGGCAGATGGTGTTCCACAAGGAGGTGGAGA
>JAKONB010000004.1 GCA_022702195.1 Beijerinckiaceae bacterium
CGGGCGCGGCGAGAAGCCGGGCCGCGCCCTGCTCCAGACCTTCCAGCCGGACCATCCGGTGATCGCCGCCCTGCTCTCGGGGGATGCCGAGCGGTTCTACGACGAAGAGATCGGTGCGCGGGAGGCGGCCGGACTGCCGCCATTCGGGCGCCTGGCTGCTCTCATCGTCTCGGCCAACGAGCGTGAGGTGGCCGAGGCACATGGCCAGGCCCTGGCGCGGGCCGCCGAACCGCCCGAGGGGGTGATGGTGCTGGGGCCGGCCGAGGCGCCTTTGGCGCTGATCCGCGGGCGCTACCGTTTCCGCCTGCTGGTGAAGACCGAGCGCTCGGTCGATCTCCAGAGCTACCTGCGCGACTGGCTGGCCCGGGGTCCGAAGATTCGCGGTAATGTGAAGGTCGCCATCGACGTGGACCCGCAGAGTTTCCTATAACCCACCCCGACGTTCGCTGAATGCGTTCGACGCGACGAGGAGTGCTGCACGTGCTGACTTACACCAAGACGCCGGAATCGAACGTCGCCGAGATCGTGGTCGACGGGCAGATCACCGATCAGGACATGAATACGGTCATCGCGGCGATGCAGGCCGACCTCGAAAAGGGCGGCAAGCTGAAGCTTCTGGAAGACGTGCGCGAATTCAAGGGCATGGAGCCGGCGGCCTTCTTCAAGGACGTGCGCTTCGGCCTCGCCATGATGAAGGGCGTGAGCCACGTGGCCCTGGTCACCGATGCCTCCTGGCTGCGCATGGTCGCCGACACGTTCGGCAAGGTGTCGCCCGCCCAGATCAAGACCTTCGATCGCGCGCATATCGACGAGGCACGGAGCTGGCTGGCCGCCGCCTGACGCTTCCCCGAAAGGTGACCGCCGCTCCTTCGAGCAAAGACGATGCGGATCGAAGCCTCGTCCCAAGACGGGACGCGCGCGACGGGCGCTGCACCAAGGGGAGGGCTATTCGGCCTGTGCGGTCCGCGTCGTCTGGCGCCGGGCCGTCCAGCGGCCCGAGCAGAGCGAGGACACCTTCCAGGTGCCGCCGCCGGATTGCGCCTGGAGCCGGCCCGAGACCGCGCCGGTCGCCGTGCCGTTGGAGACGCTGAGACCAACCGTGCCGTCGGGGCCGACCCGGCCGCTCATGCTCGCGTTGGAGTCGGCCGAGACCAGGCGAACCTGCCCCTCGTTCACCGAGACCGAGTAGCTGTAGCGGCTGTCGCAGACCATGCCGCTCTCGGTGACGAGCTCCACCGCCCAGGCACCATTGAAGGTGCTACCATCCCGCGCGGCGGCGGGCAGCATGGCGGGCGAAGACAGCCCAGCGCCCAGGGCGAGCATCACGGCGAGTTTGGACATGCGTCTTCCTTCATGAAGATGCCCGGCGGAGCCCCGGCCACGCGCGGCTCAACGACATCCCAAGCAAACGATTGAATGTGAAGACCGTCAGGATAAAGATCGAAGCGGCAGGATTATGACGGGGCGTGCATTCCAGGGCAGAGTCTCTGGCCGTTTGCGTCTGAACACGCGATGACTGTCGGAGGCTTGACGCATTATATGCGGATCCGAACGTGAATACGCGTTGCCAGCCTGCCGCCGAACCGTCATGCTTGGCAACGGCGTCTCGCCGGTCAATCGTCGTGGCGTCGTCCTCGGGACTTTATGCGTCCCGTGCGGTCCATCACGGTATCGCGTCACTTCGCGCCTGGGCTTCTGCCAGGCTTCCCCGCTCACCCCATATCGGATGCCCCGCGCAGGGAGATCGGCAGCCATGGTCATGCCTGTGAAAGCTCGTCCGAAGGCGGCGCTCGGCGTCTACGGCCTCGACGACATTCTCGGCGGCGGTTTCGCCCGGGACCGGCTCTACCTGCTCGAGGGAAGCCCCGGGACCGGCAAGACCACCATTGCGCTGCAATTCCTGCTGGAAGGCGCCCGCGCCGGTGAGAAGGGCCTCTACATCACCCTGTCGGAGACCGAGGAGGAATTGCGCGATGGTGCCGCCTCCCATGGTTGGGTGCTGGACGAACACGTCAAGGTGTTCGAACTCGCGCCGCCCGAGAGCCTGCTCGATGTCGAGCACCAGCAGAGTCTTCTCTACTCCTCCGACCTCGAACTCGGGGAGAGCACCAAGGCGGTGTTCCAGGCGATCGAGAACGAGCGGCCGGCCCGCGTCGTGCTCGACAGCCTATCCGAGATCCGGCTTCTGGCCGGCGGCTCGCTGCGCTACCGCCGACAGATCCTCGCGCTGAAGCATTACTTCGCGCGGCACGGCACGACGGTGCTGATGCTGGACGACCTCACCGCCGATGCCCTCGACAAGACCGTGCACAGCATCGCCCACGGGGTGATCCGCCTGGAGGAGCAGGCCCCGGAATACGGGGCCGAGCGGCGCCGGCTCCGGGTCCTGAAGTATCGTGGCCAGCGCTTTCGAGGCGGCTACCACGATTTCATGATCAAGCCCGGCGGGGTCACGGTCTATCCCCGCCTGGTGGCGCTGGAACACAAGACCCGGTTCGCCCGCACCCAGATGACGAGTGGCATCGCCGAACTCGATGCCCTCGTCGGCGGCGGCATCGAGCAGGGATCGAGCACCCTGATCCTGGGGCCTGCGGGCACCGGCAAGTCGCTGCTGGTGATTCAGTTCGCCCTCGCGGCGATTGCCCGGGGCGAGCGCGCCGCGTTGTTCGTCTTCGACGAGGAGATCGGCCTGCTGTTTCAGCGCATGCTGTATCTTGGGATCGACCTCGCCGCCCTGGCGGAGTCCCGCCAGCTTTTCATCGAGCAGGTCGATGCGGCGGAGCTATCGCCGGGGGAATTCAGCCACCGGGTCCGGGTCTGCATCGATCAGCACCACGTGAAGACCGTGGTGATCGACAGTCTGAACGGTTACCAAGCCGCGATGCCGGAGGAGAACGCCCTCATCCTGCACGTTCACGAATTGCTGCAATATCTGAATCGGCAGGGGGCCTCGACGTTCCTGACCGTGGCCCAGCACGGCCTGGTCGGGGACATGAAGTCGCCCGTGGACGTGACCTATCTGGCCGATACGGTGGTCCTGCTGCGGTATTTCGAGGCGTTGGGCCGGGTTCGGCGGGCCATCTCCGTCATCAAGAAGCGCACCGGCGCCCATGAGGATACGATCCGCGAGTATCGGATCAACGCGCGGGGGCTCTCCATCGGACCGCCGCTGGACCATTTCCAGGGGGTGCTGCGCGGCGTCCCGACCCTCGTCGGGCGCGATCAGGCGAAGGCCGAGGTCGAGCCGGGCTGATGCAGACCAATCACGGAAGCTCGGAGCGGACCCTGATCCTGGCCCCGTTCGGGCGCGATGCCGCCATCGCGGGGGCGCTCCTCGGCGAGGCCGGTCTCGGCCACGAGGTCTGTCGCGATCTCGACGATCTGCTGGGCGGCATCCGGGAAGGGGCCGGCCTGGTGCTCATGACCGAGGAGGCCGTGCGAACGGCGGATCTGAAGCCGATCGGCCGGTGGGTGGCGGCCCAGTCGCCGTGGTCGGACCTGCCCTTCCTTCTGCTCACCGTGCGCGGGGGCGGAGCCGAGCGCAATCCGGCCGCCGGCCGCCTGTCGGAGGTGCTCGGGAACGTCACCTTCCTGGAGCGCCCTTTCCATCCCACCACGCTCATCAGCCTGGTGCGCTCGGCCCTGCGGGGGCGCCGCCGTCAGTACGAGGCCCGTGCCCGGCTCATCGACCTGCACGCGGGGGAGCAGCGGCTGCGCGGGGCGCTGGCGGCCGAGAAACGGGGGGCCGATCATCAGCGCCTGCTCATCGACGAGTTGAACCACCGGGTGAAGAACACCCTGGCGACCGTGCAGTCGATCGCGACCCAGACCCTGCGCAACGCGCCGACCACGGAGGAGGCGCGGGACGCCCTCGAAACCCGGCTCCTGGCACTCTCGCGCGCCCACGACGTGCTGACCCGAGAGAATTGGGAGGGGGCGTTCCTCTCCGACATCGTGGCGCAGGCGATCGCCCCTTATAATCCGAGCGATGGCGGTCGCTTTCAGGTCGCGGGACCGGACGTGCGGCTCCTGCCCCGAACCGCGTTG
>JAKONB010000005.1 GCA_022702195.1 Beijerinckiaceae bacterium
CATCGCGGCCCAGGGTTACCGGCTGCGGGTTCCCTACGGCACCCTGCTCTGCGTCTCCGACAAGCCGCTCCACGGCGAACTCAAGCTCCCCGGCGCCGCCAACGCCTTCTACGAGCGCGCGGTGGCCGAGCATCTGCTCATCGGGTTGGCGGCGCTCGACCTGCTGCGGGCCGACCGGCATGGCCTGCATTCGCGCAAGCTGCGCAGCTTCGACGAGCCGCCGTTCCGGTAGGTTCCGCGCCCCACATCGCGCGGGTTCCCTCCCCATGCAGGAGGGAGCCCGTTGCGACCATCGAGACCGCGTCGTTGCGCCGCGACAGTATTGAACGCCCTGCCCAACCGTCGCGCGGACCTTCCGATGGATCACGCGAATGCCCGATCAATCCGGTCACGAACCTGTTTTGCCGGTATGTCAGCCAATTTCCGGCAAGCGCCCGCTCGATTTGGCGTATGGCACTATTTCTGCCGCGATGTTCCGCAGTTATACTTGAGTATTGATCCACATTGGAATGATGTAAGACTCGGTAGATATTGCAGAAATATGACAATAACGAATTCTTAATCGGGCTTTGTCTACGGCTCTTCAGCGACGAGATCGCGGGCGTTGGTCGAAGTTCCGCTGGGGAACGGCATCGTCCCGCGTGGCGCTACCAGGACGGCATTCATGTCGAGTACGTTGAAGAACCTCACAATCGCAACGAAGATCGGCGCCACGCTGGCGCTCATCCTGGCCGTGGCGGTGATCTCCTCCATGGTCTCCCTGCACAGCATGGCGGTGACGTCCGACACGATCCGCTGGACGCAGCACACCCATGAGGTCGTGACCGACCTGTACCGCGCGACCGGGGCGATGGTGGACCAGGAGACGGGTGCGCGCGGCTACCTGATCTCCGCGGACGAGGCCTTTCTGGCACCCTACACAGCCGGTCACCGGGCGTTCGAAGACGCCTTGGCGTCGCTGAAGCGGCTGACGGCCGACAATCCGAACCAGCGACGGCGGGTTGACGAACTCGGCGACGTCGCGCGGCAATGGCGTGAGAAGAGCGCGGAGCCAGTGATCGCATTGATCCGCGATCCCGCCACCCGGGAGGAGGCGCGCCGCCAGGCCGCGGCGGGCGGCGGCAAGGCGAACATGGATGCCATCCGCGCCAAGGCGGCGGAGATCGCCGCCGACGAGCAGGCCCTGCTGACGCTGCGCAAGACCGATGCGGAGCAATCCACGGAGCGGGGACGCCTGATCACCCTCGGCGGCCTCGGAGCGATGGTCGCGGTGGCCCTCGCGAGCTTGCTCCTGCTGCACCGCGGGATCGCCCATCCGATCAACCTCATGACCCGCGCCATGGCGCGGCTGGCGCAGGACGATCTCACCGTGGCGGTACCGGGCCTGGGGCGCCGCGACGAAGTCGGAGCCATGGCGAGCGCCGTGACGGTGTTCAAGGAGACGATGATCCACGCCCGGGCGCTCGAACAGGAGGCGGTCGCGGCCCGGGCCGAGGTGGAGGCCCAGCGAAAGGCCGCGATGCGCGAACTCGCCGACTCGTTCGAGGGGGCCGTCGGCGGCATCATCACAGCCGTCTCGTCCGCCTCGACGGAGCTCCAGGCGACCGCCCAGACCATGAACAGCCACGCGGAGGAGACCAGCCGGCAATCTACCACCGTGGCGGCGGCGGCCGAGCAGGCGGCCACCAACGTCACGATGGTGGCCAGCGCCGCCGAGGAACTCGGCGCTTCCGTGGAGGAGATCGGCCGCCAGGTGAACTCCGCCGCGTCGGTGGCCGGCCACGCGGTGGCGCAGGCCGCCGAGACCGCCTCGCTGGTGGCGACCCTGAACCAGGGCGCCGCCCGGATCGGCGACGTGGTCGGCCTGATCAGCACCATCGCCGGCCAGACCAACCTGCTGGCGCTCAACGCCACCATCGAGGCGGCGCGGGCGGGGGAGGCGGGGCGCGGTTTCGCGGTCGTCGCCAGCGAGGTCAAGGAACTGGCAAGCCAGACGGCGCGCGCAACCGACGAGATCTCCCGTCAGATCGGCGAGATCCAGGGCGCCACCGACCGGGCGGTCTCGGCCATTGGCGGCATCGCGGATCGGGTCCGGGAGATGAGCGAGGTGGCCGGCTCCATCGCCGCCGCCGTGGAGCAGCAGGGGGTGGCGACCCAGGAGATCGTCGGGAACGTCTCCCAGGCGGCCATCGGCACCAACGAAGTGACCACCAACATCGCGGGCGTCGCCGTCGCGGCGGCCGGGACCGGCGAGTCGGCCGGCTCCGTCCTCACCTCCGCCTCCGGCCTGTCGCGGGAGAGCGAGCATCTCGGCTCGGAGGTGGCGCGCTTCCTCGCCACCGTGCGGGCGGCCTGACCCGCGCGAGATCGTCTGCGGTCGATGCCTCCGGTTCGTCGCGAGCACGGACCCGTCGTTCCGAATGGAAAAGGGGGCCTGTCGCGATCATGACGACCGGGGCGATCCACCGGACTCTGTATGAGCCGTGCCCGATCCTAGAGCATCGTCCCGAAAGGTGGTCTCCGGCTTTCGGAAAAAGACGATGCTGAAACGAGAACCTCGCGCGGCGTCCCGGATCCGATCTCCGGGACGCTGCTCAGGGTGATCCGACACGGCTCTATCGCTCGCGCCGCCAGAGGCCGGCCCGTTCAGAGCGGGCCTGCTCCTCGGCGGCCAGCAGGTCTGCCGGCGCGTCCTCCGAGGCGCGGGCGCCGCCGGCGGTGAGGATGAGCGAGGCGAGGTCATCGCCGTCGATCCGGCAGCGCAGGGCCGCAGCGGTCGGATCGCTCCCGGCCTCGGGGGCGCAGCTCACCTCGCGCCGGCGCAGGTAGCGGGCGAGCTGGCGGGCCAGCGCGCCGCCCTCGCCCTCGACCCCGAGCAGCCGCACCGTTCGGCCGCGGAAGGCCAGAGTGCCGGTATCCACGACCTCCGGCACGCCGCGAATCTCGACTCCGGCCGCCGGGGCCGCGACTTCCCGGGCCGGGGCCGGCTCGGCCCGGGCGGTGGAGGGGCGCTTGCGCCCGCGTGCCATCTGGGCCGAGGCCCGCTGCACGAAATCGCGGAACAGGCTCGCGGGGATGTCGCCGCCGCCGACCCGGTTCATCGAGGAATTGTCGTCGTTGCCGACCCAGACGCCGACCACCAGGTCGGGCGTCATCCCGATGAACCAGGCATCGCGATAATCCTGCGTCGTCCCGGTCTTGCCGCCCACCGGCAGGCCGGAGACGCGTGCACCCTTGCCAGTGCCGGAATCGACCACCGCCTGGAGCGAATCGAGCATCATCGCCCGTGCCTCGGTGGGCAGCGCCGTGCCGGGCTTGGCATCGCCCCGCAGATAGAGCGGCTGGGGCGCGCCGCCCCGGATGGCATGAACCGCGTGGGTGTCCACCGGCACCGCCCCGGCCAGCACCCCCGCATAGGCGCGGGTCATTTCCAGCAGCGTCACCTCCGCCGAGCCGAGAGCGAGGCTCGGCACGTTGGGCAGCTCGGCCGTGACGCCGAGCTGGCGCGCCGTGGCGATGATCGCCGGCATGCCGATCTCCTCGCCGAGCTGGGCCGCCACCGTGTTCACCGATTGGGCGAAGGCCGAGCGCAGCGGCATCGCGCCCTTGAACCGGCCGGTGGAATTCTGCGGCTCCCAGTCGCCGATCTGCACCGGCCGGTCCACCAGCACGGTCTCGGGGGTGAAGCCGTTCTCGTACGCGGTGAGGTAGACGAACAGCTTGAACGACGAGCCGGCCTGGCGTTTCGCCTGGGTGGCGCGGTTGAACTGGCTGTCCTCGTAATCGCGTCCGCCCACCATGGCGAGGATCGCGCCCTCCTTGTTCAGCACCACCATGGCGGCCTGGGAGGCCTTCTTCTTGGCCCCCTCCGCGTCGAGGCGGCGGGCGACCACGCCCTCGGCCAGGGACTGAAGATCGAGGTTGAGTGTCGTGCGCACCGTGACGTCGCCGCTCGTATCGGCGAGTTTCTTGGCTTCCGCCTGGACCATGTCGAGGAAGTAATTGGTTCCGGGCGGGGTCTCGGGCGGAGTGCGCAGGGTGATGGTCTGCGCCCGCGCCTTGTCGGCCTCGGCCGCGCTGATGGCCCCGGTCTCCACCATGGTCTGGAGCACCACGTCGGCCCGCTCCTTGGCGCCGCCGAAATTGCGGGTGGGGGCGAGTTGCGAGGGCGCGCGCACCAGACCCGCCAGCATGGCCGCCTCGGGCAGGGTCAGGGCCTTGGCGCCCTTGCCGAAATAGCGCCGCGCGGCGGCATCGATCCCGTAGGCGCCGGCCCCAAAATAGGCGGTGTTGAGATAGCCGAGCAGGATCTCGTCCTTCGACAGTGTGCTCTCGGCGCGCAGGGCCAGGAACGCTTCCTGGATCTTGCGCCGCAGAGTCTTTTCCTGGGTGAGGGAGGTGAGGCGGACATATTGCTGCGTGATGGTGGAGCCGCCCTCGCGCACCCCGCCGCCCACCGCGTTG
>JAKONB010000011.1 GCA_022702195.1 Beijerinckiaceae bacterium
CCGGCCGCGCAGGGCCTCGATGGTGGCCGCCGACAGGTCGATGATCTCGTAGCGCGCGAACGTCCCCTCGCTCGTCGCAACGTCGGCGCCCTCCGCCACCGCGCTCGCCGTCGGTCCCGCCGCAGGACGCAGCGACGAGCAGCCCGACACCGTCAGGGCGGTGCAGAGGACGAGGGGTAGAGCGCGCATGCAGGGGTACCCGACGGTTTCTCTCCGGTGCTGCCTAGCCCATCGCCGCAGCCCTGTCCGTGGCGAGGGGGTCACACTGGGCCGGCGAGCGGCCCAGCACGTCCATCGTCCCCGTAACCCACCGATGTTCCCGCAACGTTTCTCGCGGGCGTCGGATTGAAACGCGGACTCCGATGTGTCCTCTGGTAGAAATGCCGCCACCGACTCGGCGATACCACGGTGACCCGAGATTCATGTCTTCGAACGACTACACCCCCCCGGGCCTGGCGGATGAAACAACGCCCCCCGTGCGGCGGCGGCACATCTTCTACATTCCTGGATACGATCCGGAGGGGCGCACCCGTTACCGGATGCTGTTCGTGCGTGAGCTGACCCGCTACGCCAAGCGCTTCGACGAGCCCAAGCGCAGCATCACGCGCGCCACCCTGAGCGCGGACGGGCTCGTCCAGAGCTGGAGCGTGGCCGCGCAGCCCGAGATCGGCGGAGCCGAGACCAGCTACGACGTCCTGCTGTGGGACGATCTCGTGGCGCGCGACTTCGCCCGCCCCCGCCTCGTCAGCGTCGCCCTGCTGGTGGCCGGAACCCTGCAGTCCATCGTCACGGGCCTGATGCTGCGCTTCTACCGGCTCAACTGGAAGTACGGCAACGTCATCCTCTACCCGCTCATGATGGTCCTGCTGCTCAGCCTGGGCACCGCCGCCATCGTCGCCTTCGTGCACGCGCATCTGGGCGACGGTTACGGGCTCGGCTGGCCGGCCTGGCTGACGGTCCCGCTCGGGCTCGCCTTCGGCCTCGGCTGGATCAAGGCCATCGAGGCGCTGCTCAACCGGGTCTTCTTCTGGCAGCTCCTCAACGATTGGGTGTTCAACTGGCAGCACGGCCAGGGCTGGCGGCCGGATTACGACGGGCGGCTCGACCGTTTCGCCGACCACGTCCTGGCCCGGCTCGCCGCCTTCGCGGCCGATGGCGTCGCCCTCGACGAGGTGATGATCCTCGGCCATTCCTCCGGCGCGCTCACGGCGGTGGAGACCACCGCCCGGGTGATCGCCCGCGACGCCGCGCTCGGCACGGGGCCGCTCACCCTCGGCCTCGTCACCCTCGGTTCCGGCCTGCCGCTGGTGGCGATGCAGCCGCGCGCGCACCGTCTGCGGGCGGAGATCGCCAGCCTCGTCGTCGCCCGGCGCCTCGTCTGGGTGGATTACCAGGCGCCGCAGGATTGGATGAACTTTCCCGGCTTCAATCCGGTGAGGCACCTGGACCTGGATCTCGCCGGCCGGCCGCCGGCCAATCCCCTGGTCCGGTCCGCGCGGTTCCGCGAGATCATCAGCCCCGAGACCTATCGGCGGGTGCGCAACCGGCCGTTCCGGATGCATTTCCAGTTCCTGATGTCCAACGACCTGCGCGGGGCCTACGACTTCTTCGCCATGACCCTGGGCCCCCAACGCCTGCGCGAGCGCGTCCTGCGGCCGCTTCCGGGGCCGGAAACCTGTTCCCGATCGACGCCCCCCGTGGCAGACAGGCCGCCCGGCGGCGCGCCGCCGCCTCCCGCGTGAAGGAGCCGCGATGCAACCTGGCCTCTCCCCGGACCCGGACCGGAGCGTCGGCGTGATCGTCGTGATGGGCGTCTCCGGCTCGGGCAAGAGCACCGTGGCCGAGCGGCTCGCCGCCCGGCTCGGTTGGACCTTCGTCGACGGCGATGCGTTCCACAGCCCCGCCCACATCGCCAAGATGCAGGCCGGCCACCCCCTGGACGACGACGACCGCGCGCCCTGGCTCGCCACCATCGCCGCCTGGATCGATGCCCGCCTCCAGGCGCGGGAACCGGGCGTGGTGGTCTGCTCCGCCCTGCGGCGCGCCTATCGCGACGCCCTGGTGCGGGGGCGCTCCACCGTGCGGATCGCCTACCTCAACGGCGAACGCGGGCTGATCGAGGAACGCCTGGCGCATCGCCAGGGCCATTTCATGCCGGCCAGCCTGCTCGACACCCAGTTCGCGATCCTCGAACCGCCGGAACCGGACGAGCACGCGGTCGTGGTCGGGATCGCGGCCGATGCCGACACCATCGCGGCAACGATCGCGGCCCGTCTCGGATTGGGGGAGGGACCTTGAGGACGCACAGCCCATGACCCTCGCCAGGACCACCGCCAAGACTCTCGCCAGAACTCCGGATTCCCCGCCGATCGCCCTCGTCATCTCGGACGTGGACGGCACCCTCGTTACCACCGACAAGCAGCTCGCCCCCGCCACCGTGGCGGCCGTGGCCCGGCTGGCCCGGGCCGGGATCGGTTTCACCATCGCCTCGAGCCGGCCGCCCATCGGCCTCAAGCCCCTGATCGCCGCCCTCGACCTGCGCCTGCCCATGGGCGCCTTCAACGGCAGCACCCTGGTGGCGCCCGACCTCGCCATCCTGTCCGAGACCCTGATCCCGGCCGAGGCCGCGCGGGAGGCGGTGGCGCGGTTCGAGGCGGCCGGCCTCGACATCTGGGTGTTCGCCGACGGGGCCTGGAACCTGCGCGACCCGGACGCCCCCTATGCCGACCTCGAGCGCCGGACCCTGGCCGCCGCGCCCACCGTCGTCCCGGATCTTCATCCCCTCCTCGACCGCGCCGCCAAGATCGTCGGCGTCAGCGCCGATGCCGCCCATCTGGCCACTTGCGAGGCGGAGGTGGCGCAGGCGCTCGGCGCGCGCGCCGACATCCACCGCTCGCAGAGCTACTACCTCGACGTCACGCCCCCCGGCGCGGGCAAGGGCAGCTTCGTCGACGCCCTGAGCCGGCACCTCGGGATCGACCGCGCCCGGATCGCGACGCTGGGGGACGCGGCCAACGACGTGCCGATGTTCGCCCGCAGCGGCCTGTCCATCGCCATGGGCAATGCCGCCCCGGCGGTGCGGGCGGCGGCCACCCGGGTCACCGCCGACAACGATTCGGACGGTTTTGCGAAGGCGATCGACGATTTTGTCGTGGAGCGTTGATTTCCGCTCCGATCCGGAGGGATCCGCTCGCGTGCCAGCCCCTTGAGAAGACTGACGAATCACGAACATGGCAGCCGCGCGGCCCTGTCCGCCCCTGTGCCTTGTGCGCCACAGCACCTGGGGAAACATCGGGCAACGGGGGGAGACCGGGGCACCGAGCCGCTTTCCGGCCTCAATTGAGACCGACCTTGACCATTCAGAACAAGGTCGAGCCGGGTCTCCGCATGAACCATCGCCTCCTGCTTCTCGCCGTTGCGGCGGTGGCCGTTCCGACCCAGCTCCTCGCGCAGGAGCGGGCGGCCCGCGACAACATCGATGCCTTGATCGAGCAGCATGCGAAGGCCCAGGGCGTCCCGGCGAGCTTCGTCCACCAGGTCGTGAAGCGGGAAAGCAACTACAATCCCAAGGCGAAGGGCGGCAGTGCCCTGGGCCTGATGCAGATCAAGGCCGCCACCGCGCGGGGCCTCGGCTACCAGGGAGAGGCGTCCGGCCTGTTCGATCCCGGCGTGAACCTGCGCTACGGCATCGCCTACCTGGCGGGCGCCTACAAGGCGGCCAAGGGCGACATCGCCCGCGCCTATTCCTACTACAACCGCGGCTATTACTATGCCGCCAAGCGCCTCGGCATCGAGACCGAGGTGGCCGACCTCGACCTGACGCCCCCCAAATCCGGCGCCGCCTTCGGCAGCGTCTTCGAACGCCCGAGCGATCCGTCGGTCACCGCCGCCAACACGGCGCTGGCCTACGCCCCGAGCCCCACCGCGAACGCCGTCCCGACCGAGCGGGTCGCGGTGCCGCTGCCGCCGCGCCGCCCGGACTTCCTCGTGGCGCAGGCCGGCCTCGCATCGCCCCCCGCCATCGCCGAAGCGGCCGCTCGGCTGGCCCCGGCCGCCTCGGCGACCCCGGCCGGGGCCGAGGTCAACGCGATCCTCACCGCCGCGGCCGATGGCGCCATTTCCGAGACCGTCGCGGTGCCGCTGCCGCCCCGCCGCCCGTCGCCGCTCCTGCTCGCCGCCGTCGGTCGGCCCGTCATCGCCAGGAAACCCACCGTCCCCGGCACGGTCCTGGAAGCCTCCGCCCTTCCCCCCACGCCTTGATCCGGCGGGGATCGCCGCCGCTCCGGGCCGCCGAGCCATCGCGATGGCCCAGGCCGGACGGCTCGCGCGCCATGCGAATTTTTTCATCGGACTGTCCGCAAGGCCCCCTTGCGTCCGAGAGCGTTGCGGCTCACATGCTGCACCGCACCGGCGATGAAAACGATTTCGAAAGCGGCATCAACCTCATAACGGTGCATTAACCCCATCCGCCCGTACCGTCTCGGGACACGGCGAAAGGGAAGCCGAGTGTCCGCCGCATCGCGTCGGAGGGATGGTCGGCCTCGCGATATGGCACTATGGTTCCGCAATCGCGCACATGTGATGCTCGGAACCGAGCCATTCCTATCAACAGGCGCACAGGGCTCGAACCTGCATGCGAACCGGGAAGACGGACGACGGCATGGCCGGCGCGGTAGAACAAGAATCGCATTTCCTGGCCGATCTGGGCCGGCGCGTGCGTCATGCCAGGACCGTGCGCGGCCTGTCGCGAAAACTCCTGTCGCAGACTTCCGGGCGCTCGGAGCGCTACATCGCGCAGCTCGAGAGCGGGCAGGGCAACGTCTCCATCATCCTCCTGCGCCGCGTGGCGAACGCCATGGGCGTGCGGCTCGACGACCTCATCGCCGGGCACGAGACCAATCCGGACTGGCACGTGGTCCGCGACCTGCTCGGGAACGCCTCGCCCGAGCAGATCGCCATGGCCAAGGGCATCCTGTCGGGCCAGGCCCAGTCGAGCGGGGCAGCCCCGCAGCCGCGCGTGGCAGTGATCGGCCTGCGCGGCGCCGGCAAGTCCACCCTGGGGCGGCGGGTCGCCGGGCGGCTCGGCTGGACCTTCGTCGAGCTGAACGCCGAGATCGAGCGCGAGAACGCCCTGTCGGTGAAGGAGATCTTCGCGATCTACGG
>JAKONB010000021.1 GCA_022702195.1 Beijerinckiaceae bacterium
CAACGCGCCGGCTTCAGATTTCGTCGGATTCGGCCGTCAGACCGGCTTCTTGCGGTCCCCCGCATGGCGCACCCGCTTGAGCTCCCAGGTGCCGCCCGAGGGCTTGCAGCCGGTGCCGCGCAGGAAGCGGCTCCTGTCCGGCGCAATCACCGAGGCGAGGAAGTCGCGGCAGACCTCGTCCTCCGCCACGTAGGGCAGGCCGGTGGGGTTCACCGAGCCGCGAAGGCGGGTCTCGGGATTGTCCCACTTCACCGGCCGGCCGTTGCCCTGCGGATCGAGGGCGACGGCGAGGGCGGCCTGCGCCCGGCGCCAATCCTCGGCCCCGAGATCGGCCCCGAAGGTGGTGGGCCGCTTGCGGATGCTCCCCGTCACCGCCGGATCGGCGGATTCGGCCGACGGCGCCGCCGCGTTCGCCGCCGCGTCGGAGGATTCCGCCTGGAAGGTGATCAGCGGCTGGCTGCACCCGGCGAGTCCCAGGCAGGCCGCGACGAGGCCGGCCAGGGTCCAGCCCTTCGCCGCGCCGGTGAAATCCGGTAACAAGTCTCCGCGACCTTCGCTTCGACGCATGACACCCCTTAAACCCACGACGTGACGTGACCGATGACGATCGTGTCCCAACGTCGGTGCCCCCGACCCGGATCTCACGCAGAACAGGATTTCGCTTTGGATCGGTTAAGGATCGATGAGCCCGCCGGCTCGGACGCCAACGCGAAGCCCGGAATGGAGCCGGGCGGCGACTTCACCCGCGCCACCGATCCCTGGGCCTTGTTCGCCGCCTGGATGACGGAAGCCGAGGCGTCGGAACCCAACGATCCCAACGCCATGGCGCTGGCCACCGCCGGGGCCGACGGCCTGCCCGACGTGCGGGTGGTGCTGCTCAAGGGCGTCGATGATCGCGGCTTCGTGTGCTACACCAACGTCGAATCGGCCAAGGGCGAGGAGCTGGCACAGAACCCCCAGGCCGCCCTCGTGCTGCACTGGAAGAGCCTGCGCCGGCAGGTCCGGGCGCGGGGCGCCGTGACCCCCGTCTCCGCCGAGGAGGCCGACGCCTATTTCCAGTCCCGTGCGCGCAACAGCCGCATCGGCGCCCATGCCAGCCGGCAATCGCGGCCGCTCGCCGACCGGCCGACCCTGGAGGCCGAGGTGGCGGCCCTCGCCGCCCGCTTCGAGGACGGTCCGGTGCCGCGCCCGGAGACCTGGACCGGGTTCCGCATCGTCCCCGCCTCCCTCGAATTCTGGCAGGACGGCCCGTTCCGGCTGCACGACCGGGTGCGGTTCACCCGCGACGGGGCGGGCTGGCGCGGGGCGCGGCTCTATCCGTGAGGGGGCACCCGGGATCGCGCCGTCATGCTGCGACGCGGTACGGAACCCTGGATTTCCCCGGCGGCGCGGCTTAGACCTTGGCGACGGCGGCATGACGGGCGCGCTCGGTCAACCGCCTCCCCGATTCTGCGCCCCGACTCTGAGGAACGGACTTGGCCCCATCCAACGAACGCCGGCGCGTGATGCTGCTCACCGGGGCCAGCCGGGGCATCGGTCATGCCACGGTCAAGCGGTTCTCGGCGGCCGGCTGGCGGGTCATCACCTGCTCGCGCCACGCCTTTCCCGAAAACTGTCCCTGGGAGATGGGTCCCGAGGACCATCTCCAGGTCGACCTGGCCGATCCCGACGATACGGTGCGGGGCATCGAGGAGGTGGCGGGCCGCCTCGCCGACGAGGGCGGCCTGCTGCACGCGCTCGTCAACAATGCCGGCATCTCGCCCAAGGGCGCCAACGGCGAGCGCCTGGGCGCCATCGCCACCGAATTCGACGATTGGCGCAAGGTGTTCCAGGTCAACGTCTTCGCGCCGCTGCTGCTGGCCCGCGGCCTGTGCCAGGAGCTGACCCGGGCCAAGGGCTCCATCGTCAACGTCACCTCCATCGCCGGCTCGCGGGTCCACCCCTTCGCGGGGGCGGCCTACGGCACCTCGAAGGCGGCGCTCGCCGGCCTCACCCGCGAGATGGCCAGCGATTTCGGGCCGCTCGGGGTGCGGGTGAACGCGATCTCCCCCGGCGAGATCGACACCGCGATCCTGTCGCCGGGCACCGACAAGATCGTGGCGGGCATCCCCCAGCGCCGGCTCGGCACGCCGGACGAGGTCGCCAAGGCGATCTACTTCCTGTGCACCGAGGCCTCCTCCTACGTGAACGGCGCCGAGCTCCACATCAACGGCGGCCAGCATGTCTGAACGGGGTGCGCTGATCGCGCTCCTGTTCACCCTGACGAGCCTGGCCGGCCCCGCTTTGGCGGAGCCTGTGCGGGCGGAGCCTGTGCGGGCGGAGCCCGCCGTCTCCCTCCTCGACCTGCCGTTCCGGGCGCGCGCCCTGCGCGGCCCCGGCAGCGCCGTGGCGGTGGCGGTGGCCACCTCCGGTGTGCTGCCGCTGGCCCGCCCCCGGGGTGCCACCGCCGAGGCGCCCGAACCCGGCGCGGGAATCGTCGTGGTCTGGGGCGATGCCGGCGGCGCGGTGCTGGGCTTGGCCGACGGCACGGTGGTCACGACCCTGCTGGGGGCCGAGACGCTGGAGGGGCTCTCCGCCGCCGAGACCCCGCGCGGCGCCCTGCCCGGATCGCGCGGCGCGTCCCGCGACGGGATCAGCGCCTACCTGGCCGGACCGGTCCCCGATCCGGCCGGCGGTCCGGTCCAGGCCCGCGACCTCGTGGTGCGCGAGCGCCAGCCCGTGGGCATGGGCGGCGACCCCAAGCCGGTGCCCATCGCCGCCACGACCCTGTCGCCCGCCCCCGATTCCGCCTTCGCCCCGCGCCGGCCCCATATCCTGACCGTCGATGGCCGGCCCGCCATCCTGGCGGTGACGGTGGCGGCTTCCGGCGGCGGCGCCCTCGCCCTCTACGGCCAGGGCAAGCCGGACAGGGGCTGGAGCGTGCTCGCCCGCGGCGAGCCCCAGCCCGTGCCCCCCGGCGGCCAGCCGATCAAACCCGCCGCCCTGGCGGATTTCGCCGGGACCGGGGCGCCGCAGATCGCCGCCGTCGCCGAGCCGGACGGGGCGGGTCGCCTCCAGCTCTGGACCTACGCGGGCGGGGCTCTGCGCCTGTCCCACGAGGCGAAGGGCTACACCACCGTCTCCCCGGGCGAGAACGAGGCCGACCTCGCCGCCCTGATCGAACCCACCCGGCCCGGCCCGCCGGAACTCGCCGTGCCGAGCCTGGACCGCGGCGCGGTGGCGTTCCTGGCGTTCAAGGACGGCATCCGCGAGCGCGCCCGCGTCAGCCTGCCGGCCCCGGCGGCCTTCGGCCTCGCCAGCCTCGGCCGGGGCGAGGGCGCGCGCCTCCTCGTCGGCCTCTCGGACGGGCGCATCGCGGTGGTGACTCCGTGAGCGAGACCCCCGACGCCGCCGACGCGCGCCTGTTCCCCACCCGCCCCTTCGTGGGCGCCTCCATCGCGGTCCTGCGCGGGGACACGGTGCTCCTCGCCGCCCGCGCCAACGCGCCGATGCGCGGGGTCTGGACCCTGCCCGGCGGCCTCGTGGAGGTGGGGGAGCGCCTGGCCGAGGCGGCCCTGCGCGAGCTTCAGGAGGAGGTCGGGATCTCCGCCACCGTCATCGGCGTACTCGACCCCACCGAGATCATCCTCACGGATGCCGACGGGCGCCTGCGCCATCATTACGTGGTGCATCCCCACGCGGCCCTGTGGTGCGGCGGCGAGCCCCAACCCGGCCCCGAGGCCCTGGGCGTCCGCTGGGCGCGGCTGGCCGAACTCGACACCCTGTCCACCACCCCGGGCCTGTCCGGCACGGTGGCGGCCGCCTTCGCGCGGGCGGCGAGGGAGCCGGCCGCGTGATCGCCCTCGCCCGCTGCCTGATGGGCCTCGCCCTGCTGGCGCCGCTGCTGCCCCTGCCGTCCACCCCCGCCTCGGCGCAGCAACCGCGCGGCGCGGCGCGCTCCGCCCCGAAACCCGTCGAGAAGGAGAAGGATCCGGCCCCCG
>JAKONB010000033.1 GCA_022702195.1 Beijerinckiaceae bacterium
ACCGGACGCGAGAGAGCTCCCCATTTCGTGGCCCAGGGCCTCAAGCCTCATGGGTTTCGAAATGGCGCGTGGCCATTTGGACGGCCACGAACTTTTTGACAATCGATTCCGGAGGCATTCCGCCTGCTTTCGCATGAGCGACAGCCTCGTTGGAGGCGAAGTGCAGGATGGGTGACGTCATTCCCGTGATATTGGTTCCGCTAATTTCGTTTCTGAATCGAAGCTTTTGTCAAGATCGACCGCGTTGAACGAATGGACCACTCGGAAAACATCCTCTCTTTGAGCAATGCGTCAGCAAATGCAGAGTATCACTTTGCCGATGGCCAGGGCGGATTCAGCCTTGCTATGATCGATGCATCCTTTCATCCGCCCTGACGGGCATCCTCGGCCGTCGGGTGCGGTCGTAGGTCAGATCAGGAAATTGCGGAAGGGGGTGACGCGCGTGCGCATCTCCAGGCGCGAGGGCACGCCCATAATCGGACTGACCGTCGACATGGAAACGAGGCCTTTGGGATTTTGGCTGGTTGCAACCCAACCGTTCTCGTTTGCAAAGCGTTGGGCCTTCGGTCTGCCCTCGGCTGCGTCGTGCGCGGCCATCGCGTCCGTCTGCACGGGCTAATTTGTTCGGCCACGGGTGCGCGGATGGCGGGGGGGCTGTCTCGAGCGTCCGCCCGGCTCCCGGTGCGAGCCGTTGCGATCATCCGCCGGCGCAGAGCGGTGGAGGCGGCATGATCCAGTTGCCTTCCCCGTGCCCGGAGGCGAGAAGGCCGGCCCAGGGCCGCCGCGCGGCCCGCCCGGATATCCCCGTCGTCCCATGAACGGATCCCCCAGCGCGGACGTGACCGACCCGTCGCGCGTCGCGTCGATCACCGCGGCCATCACCTGCGTGGCGGTGGTCGGCATCGGCCTCAGCCTCACCATCCCGCTCCTCTCCATCGAGATGGAACGCATGGGCGCCACCAGCACCCTGATCGGCGTCAACACCGCCATCGCGGGGCTCGCCAGCATCGTCACGGTGCCGTTCGTGCCGCGGCTCGCCGCCCGGATCGGCGTGGTGCGCCTGCTCGTCCTGTCCCTGACGGTGGGGGCGCTGGCGCTCGTCGGGTTCAAGCTGTTCCAATCCCTCGTCTGGTGGTTCCCCCTGCGCTTCGTCTTCTCGGCGACGCTCGGCGTGCTGTTCGTCCTGTCCGAATTCTGGATCAACGCCGCCGCTCCGCCGGCCCGGCGCGGGCTGGTGATGGGCATCTACGCCACCGTGCTGGCGCTGGGCTTCGCCGTGGGGCCGACCCTGCTGGCGCTCCTCGGGACGCGGGGCTACGGCCCGTATCTGGCCGGTGCCGGCCTGTTCGTGGTCGCCATGGTGCCGCTGCTCCTCGCCCGCAGCCTGTCGCCCGAGGTCGGGCACGGCAGCGGGCGCTCGATCCTCGCCTATGTCCGCCTCGCCCCCGCCGCCACCTGCGCCGCCCTGCTCTACGGCGCGGTGGAGACGGGGGGCTTCGCCATCCTGCCGCTCTACGGCCTGCGCCTCGGCTACGAGGCCGAGACCGCCGCCGGCCTGGTCAGTGCGCTGGCACTCGGCAACGTCATGTTCCAGATCCCGTTCGGCTGGCTCGCGGACCGGGTGGACCGGCGCATGGTCCTGCTCGCCGCGGCCCTGAGCGGGGCCGTCGGCTCGGCCCTGATCCCCCTGGCCTCGGCGTCGTTTCCGGCGCTCCTGGCCCTGCTCTTCGTCTGGGGCGGTCTCACCGGCACGCTCTACACGGTGGGGCTGGCGCAGCTCGGCGCCAGCCTGAAGGGGGCGGACCTCGCCGGGGGCAACGCCGCCTTCGTGCTCCTCTACAATGTCGGCCTCATGCTCGGGCCGCCGCTCATCGGCGGCGGCATGGATCTGGTGCCCCCGCAGGGCTTCGCCTTCGCCCTGTGCGGGATGTTCCTCGCCTATGCGGGGCTGGTGGTTTGGCGTCTTCTCGGCCATCCCCGGCCTTGACGAGGGCCGGTCGATGGGGCAATGACGCGGCCGTATTCAGCCGGCTTTCGCCGGCCCTTTTGCGTTTCGCTGATGCGGAATGCCGCCATCACAGGAGCGCCGCGCCATGGCCAAGGCCGTCACCGTTAAAATCAAGCTGATCTCGACCGCCGATACGGGCTACTTCTACGTCACGAAGAAGAACTCGCGGACGCAGACCGAGAAGCTCTCCATGAAGAAGTACGACCCCGTCGTGCGCAAGCACGTCGACTTCAAGGAAACCAAGATCAAGTAATCCCATCCGGCCGCCCGCGAGGGCCGCCGGGGACGGGTTGCCGGGCCGCTCCCTCGCCGAGGGGGCGGCCTTTTTCATGGCTGGACCGCCGCGCGCGCCGGTCGATGCCCGCCGGGCTTCGGGCGATGGAGAAGTCCATAGGACCCGGATCGACCGAACCGGCTCAGCGCGATTGGGCTTGTCGCGGGTCCCCTCTCCTGGAAGGAGAGGGTTGGAGTAAGGGGTGTGACCTTTTCGGAGAGTCCACGCCCCTCACCCCGCCCTTCTTCCAAACGGGAGAGGGGGCGCGTCGCGGGTCATCGCCGATCGCCCCGACGTCCCGGAGCGGGCCGCGCGATCGGGCTGTCCGAGACGACCGGGCCGACTTAAAGTTTTCTGTCCACCACCATCCCCGCAGGATCGCCAGCATGTCCGAGGATTTCGAGGTCGACCTGTTCGTCATCGGCGGCGGCTCGGGGGGCGTGCGCGCGGCGCGGATCGCCGCCGGCTACGGTGCCCGGGTCGCCCTGGCCGAGGAGTACCGGGTCGGCGGCACCTGCGTGATTCGCGGCTGCGTGCCCAAGAAGCTGATGGTCTATGCCGGCCGCTTCCGGGACGAGTTCGCGGATTCCGCCGGCTTTGGCTGGACGATCCCCGAGCCGCGCTTCGACTGGAGCGTGATGAAGGCCCGCCGCGACGCCGAGGTGGACCGCCTGGAGGGGATCTACGGCACCAATCTCCACAAGGCCGGCGTCACCCTCCTGCCCGAGCGGGCGGTGATCGAGGATGCGCAGACCGTCCGCCTGGTCACCTCGGGCCGCCTGGTCCGGGCGCGCACCATCCTGATCGCGGTGGGGGCGCGGCCCGTGAAGGATCCGCCGATCCCCGGTTGCGAACTCGCCATCACCTCCAACGAGGTGTTCGCGCTGGAAACCCTGCCCGAGCGCATCCTCGTCGTCGGCGGCGGCTACATCGCGGTGGAGTTCGCCGGGGTGTTCGCCCATCTCGGGTCGCGCACCACCCTGCTGCATCGCGGCGACAAGCTGCTGCGCGGCTTCGACGACGAGATCCGCGATGCCCTCGGGGCGGCCTATGCCCGGCGCATGGATTTGCGGCTCGGCCGGATGGTGGAGCGCCTGGAGCGGGTGGCGGGCGGCATCGCCGCGACCTTGAGCGACGGCACGGTGCTGGAGGTCGATCAGGTGCTGTCGGCCACCGGGCGGCGCCCGAATGTCGAGGGGCTCGGCCTCGCGGCGGTGGGCATCGCGACCGATTCCGCCGGCGCGATCCCGGTGGACGCCTATTCGCAGACCGTCGTCCCGTCGATCTACGCGGTGGGCGACGTCACCAACCGCGCCAATCTCACGCCCATCGCGATCCGGGAGGGGCACGCCTTCGCCGACACGGTGTTCGGCGGCAAGTCCTGGGCGGTGGATCACGGGCTGATCCCCACGGCGGTGTTCTCCACGCCGGAGATCGGCGTCGTCGGCCACAACGAGGACACGGCGCGCAAGCTCTACGGCGCCATCGACGTCTATCGGTCGAGCTTCCGCCCGATGAAGGCGACGCTCTCGGGCAGCGACGAGCGGGTGCTGATGAAGCTCATCGTCGATTGCGCCAGCGACCGGGTGGTGGGCGTCCACGTCCTCGGCCACGATGCCGGCG
>JAKONB010000060.1 GCA_022702195.1 Beijerinckiaceae bacterium
ATTGTGCCTGGGCTCACGGCCGGTACAGCCGCGGGGGGCAGCGCCTGCCGGCAGTCGCGCACCGCGATGTCACGCGACGCGTTTCGATGGACGTCATCCGCCCGATCAGAACCCCGGTCTCCACAAATGTGTCGAGGGGCAGGATTGCATCGGAGGAAGACGCCGACACCCAGCTAAAAACCCAATGTCACAACCGGATATGCACTGATAAAACACGGGACATTTTTGCGAATGCAGAGGAAAGAACCGGTAAGACGCTAACATTTTATTATTTAATCAATGACATGGCACTCTCTTGCAAGATCACTCACGCCCCGGAGCACTGATGCGAGGACCTGTCTACCGTCAGGAAGCTCTTGCCGGTTTGGCAGGCCCCGACCAACTCGACGAAATGGTGGAGGTCACCTCTCCGCTCGGATGGGCCGCCCTGAGTGCGGCCTTGCTCATCGTCGGCGGCTGCCTCGGATGGTCCGTTTTCGGGAGCTACCGCACCACCGTCAGCGGGCAAGGGCTACTCGTCCCAGCCGGCGGGGCCTTCATCAACGTGCATGCTCCGAAGGCCGGCTGGATCGAGAGTTACCGCCAGCGGGGCGATGGCGTGAAGAAGGGCGACCTCCTGGCCCGACTCAGCGCACCGGAGGATGCCGCCCGGCTCGCCGACATCGATGGACGGGTGAGCCAGCTGGCAACCCAGCGCGCGGCGCTCGCCGAGCGTCTCGATGATCACCTCGCCAAGGAGACGGTGGCGGCACGACGCAAGCACGAGGCGTTGCAGGAGACGATCGACCTCGGCGAGGCCCGGGTGCGCGAACTGACCGTTCTGCTGGAGCAGCGCGAGCGGCTGCTGGCGAAGGGACTGACGCCGTCCGATCGGGTGATCGATGCCCGCGAGCGGCTGTTCGGCGCCCGCCAATCCATCTCGCAGGCCCGCACGGACCTGCTCTCCCTCGACGCCGCGCTCCTCTCCCTGCGTCACAGGTCGGACCAGGATCTTGCGGCCCTGGACCGCCAGCTTCGCGACGCCGAGGGGCAGCGGGCTCAGGCGCATCTGAGCGAGCGCCTCGCGACGACCATCGTGGCCCGCGCCGACGGAATCATCACGACCAACGAGGCGGGCGATCAGGCCCTCGTTGCGGCCGGCCAGAAGCTCATGGTGATCGAGCAGGGAGGGCCACGGCTCGAAGCGTTGCTCTACGTCCCAGCCGATAGCGGCAAGGCGGTCAAGCTCGGCATGGAGGTGCGCCTCTCCCCCTCGATCGCCAAGAAGGAGGAATACGGCACGCTCATCGGCACCGTCATGCAGGTCGACGCGAGCCCGGAGAACGAGAGCGCGCTCGCCCAGCGCCTCGGCAATCCCGACCTCGCCCGCATGTTCACGCGCGGGGGTCCCCCGCTCCAGCTCGTCGTGCGGCTCAGCCCGGGCGCCGGCGGGTCCGACAGCTACGCCTGGACCTCACGGCGTGGCGAGGAGGTCGCGCTCGCCTCCACGACCCTGGTCGAAGGTCAGGTCACGGTGAAGTCCGGCGCGCCGATCGGCCTGTTCATCCCGGCCCTGCGCCGCCTCATCGGCGTGTGAACCCGCCGATGACTGCAACGGCACGCACAGTGCGCTTTCCTCGAACCGCCCGCGCCAGGGTACCGACCGTCCTCCAGATGGAGGCCGCCGAATGCGGCGCGGCCTGCCTGGCGATGGTCCTCGCCCATCACGGCCGATGGGTCCCGCTGGAGGAGCTCCGCATCGCCTGCGGCGTCTCCCGGGACGGCAGCAAGGCGCGGAACGTCGTGCAGGCGGCCCGGCGTCATGGCCTGGACGCCGAAGGCTGGCGCACCGAACCGGCCAAGCTCGCGGGGAAGCCGCTGCCGGCGATCCTGTTCTGGGAGTTCAACCATTTCGTGGTCCTGGAGGGGGTCGGCCGCCACGTCGTCTACCTCAACGATCCGGCAAGCGGGCCGCGCACGGTCACGCACGCGGAGTTCGACCGCGCCTTCACGGGCGTGCTGCTGACCATGAGTCCGGGACCCGACTTCGTGCGCTCGGGCGCCCGCCCGAGCGCTTGGCGCTCCGTGCGGGAGGGGCTGGCCCATTCACGCGGCGGCGTGGTCTTCCTGGTGCTCGCCGGCGCCACCGCACTGGCCCCCGGCATCTTCGTACCGGCCGCGACCAAGATCTTCGTCGACGACATCCTGCTCGATCACCTGACCGACTGGATCCGACCGCTGCTCCTCGGGCTCGCTTTCGCGGCCCTGCTGAGCGGCCTGCTCGGGTGGTTGCAGAGCCATGTCCTGGCCCGCCTCCAGTGGAAGCTCGGGGTGTCCCTCGGCCTGCGTCTGACGTGGCACCTGTTGCGCCTGCCCCCGAGCTTCTTCGCCCAGCGCTATGCGGGGGACATCGCGAGCCGACTGGCGACGACCGAGCGGGCCTGCGACCTGATCGGTAGCCATGTCTCGGCCCTGCTGGTGACCGGGCTCGCGGCCGTGTTCTACGGCGCCCTCATGGCCTTCTACGACCCGATCCTGGCGGCGATCGGGCTCGGGCTGGCCCTGATCAACGTCGTGTTCCTCCGCCTCGTCTCCCGGCGCCAGGAGGATTCGGCTCGCGCGGTCCTGCGCGAGCAGGCCAGGCTCGGCAGCCTGTCGATCACCGGCGTGCAATCGATCGAGACGTTGAAGGCGACCGCCTCGGAGGAGAGCTTCCTCAACCGCTGGACCAATGCCCAGGCGCGGACCATGAACGCCCTGCACCGGATGCAGGTGCCGCTCCAGCTTCTCGGCGTGATCCCGTCCGCGCTCGGGACGCTGACCATGGCGGCGATCCTCGGCGTCGGCGGTCTGCGCGCCATGGACGGGCTGATCACCATCGGCACCCTCGCGGCGTTCCAGGCCGTGCTGTCGAGCTTCCTCGGGCAGGTGCACGGCCTCGTGAGCGTCGCCTCGGGGATGCGCGAGCTACGCGTCGCGATGGAGCGGGTCGACGACGTGCTGCGCCACCGCCTCGGCCGGCGGCCCGCCACCGACGACAGCGGTGCCGCGCCCCGGCGGCTGTCGGGCGCGATCGCGATCGAGAACTTGGCCTTCGGATACAATCCGCTCGATCCGGCCCTCGTCGCGGAGTTTTCCCTCTCGGTCGAACCGGGCGCCCGCATCGCGCTGGTCGGCCCCTCCGGCAGCGGCAAGTCGACGATCGCGCGTCTGCTCGTCGGCCTCGCCGAGCCCTGGTCGGGCCGCATCGGCTTCGATGGCCTGCCCGCCGAGCATGTGCCCAGCGGCGTGCGCTGTGCCTCGATCGCCTATGTCGATCAGAACGTCGTGCTGATGGAGGGGAGCGTGCGCGACAACCTCTCCCTGTGGGATCCGCGGGTCGGCGAGCGCGCCCTCCTGGCGGCGGCGCGCGACGCCGAGCTTCACGCGACCATCGCGGCGCGGCCCGGCGGCTACGACGCCCCCATCCGCGAGGGGGGGGCCAACTGGTCGGGCGGCGAGGCGCAGCGCCTGGAGATCGCCCGTGCCCTGGCGCTCGAACCCAGCATCCTCGTGCTCGATGAGGCGACGAGCGCCCTCGACGCCGTGACCGAGGCGCAGATCCTCGACAACCTCCGCCGTCGTGGCTGCACCCTCATCCTGGTCACCCATCGGCTCAGCGCCATCCGCGACTGCGATGAGATCCTGGTTCTCGACAAGGGCCGCGTCGTCGAGCGCGGAACGCACGGCACCCTCTTCGGGCAAGCCGGCACCTACGCGGAGCTGATCCGTGCTGCTTGAATTTCCCGAGCGGAGCGCCGCCCCGGACATGCGCGCCCACACTTCCCCGATCCTCGTCGGCAGCGGCCTGCGGGTCGAGACCGGCGAGGCCGAACTCTATGTCGAACGGGCCGGACGGGCCGGACACCGGCGGCGCCTCGCGACGCTCAGCGCGGGGGAGATCGCCCTTCCGCTCCCACCGGATGCCGGGACGGTGCGTCTCCTGGTGCTTCCGGCACCCGGCGCGCAGCTCTCCCCCTTCACGCCGGACGCGTTTCTGGAGCAGCTCGACGCAGGCATCCCCGAGGCCGTCGCCGCCGTGGACGGATGGATCGCGCTCACGATCCGCGCCCTGGCCGTCCCGGTTCCAGGCCGGTCGGCCCTCCTCCGCGCAGGCGAGGCCACGCTCGAGCCCGGCCTCGCCGCGCGGCCGGAGCATGGTGTGCTCTGGATCGTGGTGACGTCCGGACGCGTCGGCGTCGGGCTTCCGGGTGCCGATCCCCGTGTGCCCGAAGACCCGCCGGCCGCAATCGCAGCGTCCGCCGGCGGCGTCGCGGCGGAGGCGATTGCGGCGATCCTCGCTCGGTCGAGCGCGACGCTCGCCAGCGTGGGCGAACTCGCAGGCGCCGTCCGCGGACATCAAGCGCAACTCGCCGCAGTACTGAGCGCGTTGGACGCGGCCGGCGACGCGATCGAGACCGCGTCGATCGGGGGCAAGACGGCCCGCGACCGTTCGATTCTCGCCGCCGCCGTCGCGCCGCTGATCGCCTCCAGCAGCGCCGACGCCCCGGGCGGGACCTCCCTCGCCACAGCCTTTCGCGCCGTTGTCGAGGCGGGCGCGGCGGCCCTGCCCGGCGATCCGCCGCCGGACAATGGGGATGCTGCGCAGCCGGTCGAGCGGCAACTCGCCGACCTCGCGGCCTGGGCGGGGGTGAATCTGCGCCGGATCCGGCTGAGGCCGGGGTGGTGGCGCAAGGGCGGCCAGCCGGTGCTCGGCTTCCGCCCGGACGGCACGCCCGTCGCGCTGCTCCCCGGCACGGGCTGGCGCGGCGGCTACCGCATGCGGAGGAACGGGCGCCTCCGGGGCGTCGGCGCGCGCGAGGCCGCCGAGCTGACCGAGCACGGCTACGTCCTGCCGCGCCGCCTGCCAGACCATCCCATCGACGGTCGCGGCCTGCTGCGCTTCGCGTACCCGCTCGCATTCCCGGCCCTCCTCGCCATGCTGGGGATCGGACTGGCGGGAGGCCTGCTCGGCCTGGCGATGCCGGTGGCCACCGGCATTTTGTTCGAGACGGTGATTCCCGGCGCGTCCCGACCGGAACTCCTGCAACTCGTCGCCGGCATCGCCGCGCTGGGGCTCGGCGGGATCGTGTTCGAGCTCTCGCGGGGCTTTCTGCTCCTCCGGCTCGCCACGCTGCTCAACACCGATCTGGAAGGGGCGGTGTGGGACCGGCTGCTGCGCCTGCCGGCTACCTTCTTTCGTGACCATTCCACGGGTGACCTGGCGCTTCGGGCAGCGGCCATCAACCAGATGCGCGACGCCGTCGGCGGAACGGTGATCGGCACGCTGCTGTCGGCCGCGTTCTCGGTCTCGAGCCTGGCTCTGATCCTGGCCTACGAATGGCGTCTCGCCCTGGTCGCGGTGGCGCTCGCGCTCTGTGAGGTCGCCGTGATGGTGGGCGTCAACCTCCGCCTGCTGGGTCGCAGACGGCGGATCTTGGAAACCGAAGGACGCCTCCAGTCCCTGTCGCTCCAGCTGATCCAGGGCATCGCCAAGCTCAAGGTGGCGGGGGCGGAGGCGCGCGCCTTCGCCCGATGGGCGCCGCTGTTCATCGAGCGGCGGGCGCTGGAGTTCGACCAGAACAGCCTTCTGGCCCGGTTCTCGGCCTTCGGCACCGCCTTCGGGATCGCCGCGACAGCCCTGATGATCGGCATCGTCGGTCTGGGCGGCATCGAGATCGGAACCGGCCGCTTCATCGCCTTCAACGCCGCCTACGGGCAGTTCATGGCCGCGACGCTCGCGTTGGGCGGTGCATTGCCGGCCTTCCTCTCCCTGCGTCCCCTCTACGAGCGCGCCAAGCCGGTTCTGGCGGCCACACCGGAGAATCTCGGCGCCCGCGGGGCGGCCCACGACCTCACTGGCGGCATCGAGTTGGCCGACGTCGTGTTCCGCTACCAACCCGATGGACCGACGGTGCTCGATGGCGTGTCGATCCGCGCGCGGCCTGGCGAGTTCATCGGCATCGTCGGCACCTCCGGCTCGGGCAAATCGACCCTGCTGCGCATCCTGCTCGGCTTCGAGCAACCGAATTCCGGTTCGGTATTCCTCGACGACCAGGATCTGGCGGGCCTCGACCTGCGGGCGGTGCGTCGGCAGATGGGCGTCGTGCTCCAGTCGAGCCGCATGACGGGCGGAACCCTGATGGAGAACATCCTCAACGGCGCGGCCCTGACGGAAGCCGACGCCTGGGAGGCCGCGCGCCTCGCCGGACTCGATGGCGACATCCGGGCGATGCCGATGCGCCTGCATACCTATATCGGCGAGGATGGGGGACTCCTCTCGGGCGGCCAGCGGCAACGTCTCCTGATCGCGCGCGCAGTCGTGCGTCGCCCGCGCATCCTGCTGTTGGACGAAGCCACGAGCGCGCTCGACAACCGAACCCAGCAGATCGTCTCGGAAGGGCTGCAACAGCTCGATGCCACCCGCATCGTCATCGCGCACCGGCTCTCCACCGTGCAACATGCGGACCGGATCTACGTCCTCGACGCCGGCCGCGTGGCCGAGGAGGGCACCTACCGGGACTTGCTGGAGCGGGGCGGCCTGTTCGCCGGCCTGGCCTACCGGCAGACCGCCTGACGATCGAGAGAGCAAAATCGGCCCGAACGGCCCCCTTCCCCAACGGGATGGAACCGCTGACGAATTTCCCATGCCCCGTTGCTAAGGAGGCGTAACGAGCTGGTTTGATGGCCTTATCGGACATCGGACCTGCTCGAACGGGCCGTCTCCGGGAATTCCGGCATGCTCCATGGCTATACCGGGTCCGATCTATTCGATTTGGCAGTCGGCAAGACCTTGGATCCGCTTATCTGTGGACAAAACTGGCAACAAATGACGGACTGTCTTTGGATCGACCCGATCCGATCTGATGACCGTCCATTATATTAACGTTGCAAAGTTAGGCGCTGGCGTTCCGTTCCATCCGCAACGTCGAGGAAAGGTTCAGGTAATAACTCGATTATATAGAAGCTTCGTGACGACTCAGAACGTCCCAACAGGAGTATTCGATGAGTGAAGTAGACGTGAAGCTCGATGACGCAGCCCTCGACACCGTTCAGGGTGGGGCCGGTGATGGCGGGCATTGGGACCATAGCGGCAAGGTTTCGATGTGGGTCACTCCGGTTCCGGGGAATGCCATCCATCCGGCGACCGAGAACAGAAGTTCGGTCCGGAAGAACGAGTCCGGCGTTT
>JAKONB010000064.1 GCA_022702195.1 Beijerinckiaceae bacterium
AGCATCACGGTCTCGGCCGACCTGCTGGAGGCCGGCCTCGGCGTGCTCTCGGCCTTCGGGCCGGACCACGCCAAGCTGGTGCCGTCCACCAGCGAGGCGCGTCGGCAGATCAAGGGCGGCGGCCTGCGGGTGAACGACGTTCCCCTCACCGACGAGCGCGCCGTGCTGCGGACCGGCGACCTCACGGCGGACGGGGTGATCAAGCTGTCGTTCGGCCGCAAGAAGCACGTCCTCCTGCGCGTGGGCTGATCCGGTTCTCGCGTGCGGCGGTCACGCCGGCGACAGGCCCCCCGCCTTCCAGCAGAGGGGACCCGTGCCCGCAAGCCACCGAACGGACGACCTGGAGGCCGGTCCGACCGATCCCGGCGAGGCCGTTACTGCCCGGTCTCGCCCATCGGGGTCGCGCCGGCGACGCCATCGTTGCCGCCGCCGGCGCTGAACAGCTTGCGCAGGATGCCGGGTGCCAGGGCCGAGAGCGGGTTCACGGTGACGTCGGGCTTGGCCAGCCGCCCGGCCACCCGGAAGTTCAGGGCGAACAGGCCCTCGTTGTGGCCGCCGCCGAGGAGCTGGCCGAGGATCGGCAGCTGCGAGACCACGTTGTTCAGCCCGTAGAGCGGCACGAAGGTGCCGTTGATGTCGGTGCGTTCCTTGGCGGTGTCGAGATAGCCGTTGAGGGTGAAGCCCATGGCCGGGTTCGAGATCGCCGCGTCGGTGAAATCGATGCGCGATCCGGTCCGGGTGAAGTTCGCCCGCAGCCGGTCGAAGCCGACATCGCTGCCGGCATTCTGCACCACGTGCTTGCGCCCCCGCGAATCCACCACCTCGCTGCTGGCCGGACCCTGCGCCATGATGCTCGACAGGGCTGGCTCGCCCCGCAGGGTGAAGTCGCGGATCTGCACCACGCCGGGCTGCGGGCCGTCGTTGAGGGACGAGCTCATGACGAGCCGGCCGCCATACATCCGCTTGTATATGTCAGCGAAGCGTAAGGTCGAACCGGCATCGGCGGTCTCGATGGTGATGCCCGAGCCGGCGCGGTCGCTGTGGGTCACCTGGGCCGAGAACGGCGCCCCGCTGAACTTGCCCTGGATGCGGCCGGTGCGGATGTCGCGCCCGCGCATCGTCAGCTTGACGCTCGCATTGGTGAGCGACTCGCCGTTGAACCCGGTGAGGATGCCGAGGCTGACATCGGCGTCGATGTCCTTCGGGCTGGAATCCCGGGACGACTTGGTCTCCGGCCCGGTGAGGCCGCGCAGGAACGGCCGGGCATCGGCCACGGCGCCCCTCACGGCGACGCGGTAACCGGCGCCGTTGCGCTCGATCTGCACCCGCATGTCGTCGCCGGGCGACAGCTTGAGGTTCGACAGGTCCGCCCGCTCGAACTGCCCCTCGGCGGTCAGGGTGGCGTTGCCGCGCATCTGGGCGGGCGTCGCGTCGAGGGCGATGTCGCGCAGGTCGAACCCGCCCGCCGCGTTCTCCTGGCCGGTGAAGCTGAGGCGGCCGGGCTTGCCCGGGGCCTTGGTGAAGCCGGGCAGCAGCCCGTCGATCCCCATTCGGGCGAGATCGGCCTCGACCCGGATCGGCGGCTTGCCCGTCCCCGGGCGGCCGATGGGGAGCGAGATCCTCACCGGGGCGGTGCCGGTCAGTTGCGGCGCCACCGGCAGGCCCTTCCTGGCCCGCAGCGCCTCGTCGACGCTGAGGCCGACCTGGATCTCGCCGGGGGCGCCGGCCTTGGGCTGGCGCATGTCGAGGGTCAGCGGCGTCCCGAGGGCGCGCGCCTCGCCCTTCAGCGCGAAGGCGCCCCGGTCGTAACTCACGCTGAATCGCCCGGCCTCCAGGCGGTCCTTGCCGAT
The DNA here is from genome assembly GCA_022702195.1 of Beijerinckiaceae bacterium. Classification (GTDB taxonomy): domain Bacteria; phylum Pseudomonadota; class Alphaproteobacteria; order Rhizobiales; family Beijerinckiaceae; genus Methylobacterium. The sequence goes on from JAKONB010000064.1 coordinate 1,851, forward strand.
GGCCTTGTCCACCGCGACGTCGGTGAGCGACCCCGTCACCGTGACGGGCAGGTCGGCCAGCTCCGGCAGGTGCTTGAGGTTGAGCGGGAAGTCGATCCGCAGGTCGGCCGCGCCCTTCACGGTCGCCGGGTCGATGTCGAGCCCGGTCAGCGGCTTGAACATCCTGGTCTCGAGCAGCGAGACCAGGGCGTCCGCTCCACCGCCGAGCCGCAGGCCGATCTGCGCCACCACCGTCTCGGGGGTGATCCGCGGAATCACGAACGACCCGTCCGAGATGGCGAGCGCCCGGTTGTCGGCCATGCGCAGGTCGGCGGTTACGTTGCGGATCGTGGTGCTGAGGCCCGTGATGGTGCCGACCACCCGCCCTCGGGTCAGGGGCGGCGCGTCGGGGGAGACCGACAGGGTGGCGTCCGAGACCGCGAAATCGATGTGCACCGCCTTGTCGGGCATCGGCTCGCCGCGCGTGGCGGCGGCGAGTTCGCTGCCGCTCATGTCGACCAGGATGTCGACGGTGTCGACCTTGCCGCCACGCAGATAGTCCACGAGATAGTTGCGGGCCGGGGGCGCCACGTGCTCGGGCCACAGGCGCAGGGCCATGCGGCCCTCCGTGTCGGCGGCGACGATGTGGAGGGTCAGGCCGTCATCGTCGGCCGAGGTGCCGATCGTGCCGGTGATCCGGCCGTTGGCCGGCCCGGCCCGCACGGTGAAATCGTCGATGGAGATGCCCCCCGCGCGGCCCGTGAGATGGGCCGAGACCGCATCGAGCTTCACCGGCTTGTCCTGGGCGTTGGCGCCGCGCAGGATCGCATCCTGGCCGGCCAGGGTCAGGATCCAGGCGAGGCCGGGATCGTCGCTGCGGGTGGCCAGCGCCCCGGTGAGATGCACCGCGTTGCCGGCGCCGCGATAGTCGAGGGCCTCGAACTTCATCGCCCGGCCGGCCTCGTCCCAGCTCACCCGCGCCTCGGCGGAGTCGATGGTGACGGGGTTGAAATCCTTCTCCTCGATGAGGAGGTTGCCGTCGCTGGTGCGGATGGTGGCCGTCATCGTCTCGATCCGGCCGGCATCGATGGCGATATCCGCCTTGGCCGAGAGCTTCAGGTCGGTCTCCACCGGCAGGTTCGATTGGCCGGACAGCAGCAGCAGGTCGGTGACCGGCAGGTCGTCGAGGGTGATGATGCCGGTGCGCTTGCTGCCGCCGGCCTCGTGCAGGTCGCCGCCGAAGCGCCATTCCCCGTGCGGCCCCTCGATGCGCAGCTCGAAGACCCGCGCGTCGCGCACCGCGTCGCGGCGGAACAGGCCGTTGACGTGCTCGAACACCGCGCGCTGGCGGGCGTCGTCGTCGATGAGCGTCAGGCGTCCGTTGGTGATGCGGGCCCGGTCGAGGGCACCGACGATGCCGGCGGGATCGAGCACCACGCCGAAGATCGAGGCGACCGCCGCCGAGATCGGCGAGACCGGCCCCTGCGTGGCGTCGACGCTCGGCAGGGTATGGGGCTGGACCGCCCCGTCCTGCGTCGGGTCGGAGGCCGCGAAGGCGATGGCGCCGTTGGCATGGACCAGGGCCGTCATCTGCAGGTCGCGGAACTCGATGGCCCGGGGCTTCACCGCCAGCCGCAGCAGGCTCCAGGTGTCGATGCTCACCACCGCCTGGGGCGCGCGGATCACCAGGGCCCCGTCCGGATTGTAGATGTCGAGCCCGCTGGTCCGCAGGGCCAGGGACTTCTCGGAATCGAGTTCGAGGGCGCTGTCGCGCAGGGTGACGCGCCAGCCCGGCCCGACGCTGCCGGCGATGGCCGAGGCCACGCGCTCCGACATCCCGTCGATCCGCAGCGGGCCGCTCGAGAGGCGCCAGATCACGCCGCCGACCGCCGCCCCGAGGGCGACCACCACGACGAGGGCCAGCCCCATGCAGAGGGCGCGCGCCCCGAGCGAGCGTCCCGGTCTCGAAACCGTTCCCCTGTCCTCGTCCACCACTTCTTGAGCCGCTGGATCGAAACCGCCCCTCGGGTTATCGAGCGTCGGTCCCCTGGGGGATGTGTCTTGAGCGGGGCTTGTCTCGGGTGCGTCGCCCACGCCCTGGCGTCCCGCACAGGC
>JAKONB010000073.1 GCA_022702195.1 Beijerinckiaceae bacterium
GCCAGCCTATTCCGAGTTTTCGAACGTATCGGGGTTGCATTACGACACCGATCTTCAATCGTCCAGACAGCCGCCGAGGCTATAGTGCCGAGTGGTTGACGCGACATGGCTCGAATCGAGCATCTGGCATACGACTGCAACCTCAAGGTAGCGTTATCGATTTTTTCGGCACGGGCCAGCCCTCCCGAGGCCAAGCTCCTCTTACGTGAGGTATCCCTCATGCTTTGGCCTCGTCTTAGCCGGCTACCAGTGACACCGTTCGATGACAGTTTCGCGAAGGAGACGCATCATGAGGATGCTGCCGATCGCGCTACGGAATGACCGCCGATGACGTGCGGCTGTCCCGAAGCTTGAGGCCGGGCCGCCCCGCCGGATCCGGAGCCGGCCTTGGGAATCCTGCTCAGCTCCATGCTACGCCTGTCGGACCTGCTGGGGGCGAGCGCGCGATAGATCGATGCCGCCTGAGAGCACAACGATAGACGGGACATCCCCATGCCGAGCTCCCCGAAGACCAACATCCGTTCCCCGAGCTTGACGTCACCCTGGCGCACGGAGGGACGCCTCGCCCTGCAGGCGCAGGCCCGCGCCTTCGCCCGGGACGTGGTGATGCCGATCGCCGACGAATACGATCCGCAGAAGGCCGAGATGCCACGCGCGCTCATCGACGCGATGGCGGAGAAGGGCTGGTTCGGCATCACCATTCCGACCGAGCATGGCGGCCTCGGCCTCGGCGTCTTCGAATATTGTCTCGTGTCGGAAGAGCTCGCCCGGGCCTGGCTCTCGGTGGGCAGCATCCTGGCACGTGGGCAGGGGCTCGGCACCCAGACCATGGACGAGGACCGCCGGCGCGACCTGCTGCGGCGCTCAGCGCGGGGCAGCTGGATCGGCGGCATCGCGCTCTCCGAGCCCACCGCTGGGTCGGACCTCGCCGGTGTCCAGACGCGGGCCGTGAGGGACGGGGATTCCTGGGTGCTGACCGGCACGAAGCGCTGGGCCGGCTTCGCCCTCGCGGCGGATTTCATCGAGGTTCTGGCGCGGACGCGGGAGCCGGAGCCCGGCGAGTCGCGCTCAGCCGGGCTCGAACCCTTCCTCGTGCTTAAGGAGCCGGGCCAGTTCCCGCCGGGGATGACGGGACACGTCATCGACAAGATCGGCTATCATGGCTTCCTCACCTGGCAGCTCGAACTCGACGGCGTCCGCGTGTCCGAGAGCGACCGGCTCACCGGCCTCTATGGCGACCAGGGCGCGGACGCGGATGCCGGTGGCTTCGCCTCGGTTCAGCGCGGGCTCAACATCGCCCGTGTCCACACCGCCGCCCGCGCGGTCGGGGTCGCCCAAGGGGCGGTGGAGGATTGTCAGGCCTACCTGCAGGAGCGCGAGCAGTTCGGCCAGCCGATCGGATCGTTCCAGGCCCTGCGCTTCGCCCTGGCCGACATGGCCGCCGAGGTCGCCCAGGCACGGGCCTTCTGGCAGCAGGTCGCCCACCTCCTCGACGAGGGCGAAGCGGCGGAGAGCGAATCCGCCATGGTGAAACTGCTCGCCACCGAGATGGCGGTGCGGGTCACCAATCAGGCGATGCAGCTCCATGGCGGCAACGGCTACACTACCGAACGGCGGGTCGAACGCTATTGGCGCGATGCGCGGCTGACCACGATCTTCGAAGGCACCAGCGAGATCCAGCGCCGCATCATCAGTGATCGGATGCTGCCCAAAGGGTGAGTTCCCGGGTGGGCGTGCAGCGAGGGGTCGCAGACCCCGAGCCTTGACGCGGCGCGGCCGGACGCGACTTCACGGCGATGCACGTTCCAGCCCCGCCCGACCATCCCCCGACCTTGTTCGCCCTGCATTTCCTGGGCGGAAGCACGCGGGAATGGACCCCGCTGTTCGCGCGCCTGTCCGATCGTTTGCGCTGCATCGCCATCGATCTGCCCGGCTTCGGCGACGCCGCCGGGTTGCCGGGCTACGACGTGGCGGCCATGGCCGAACACGTCCTGGCCCGGATCCGCGCGGAGGCGCCGGGGCGCTGGCTTCTGGCCGGTCACAGCATGGGCGCCAAGGTCGCTCTCGCGGTCGCACGCCGGGTCGAGGACGGCGAAGGGGGGCTCGTGGAGCCGTCGGGCCTCGTTCTGCTCGCCGGCTCGCCCCCGAGTCCCGAGCCGATGCCGGAGTCCAAGCGTCAGCAGATGATCGCCTGGATCGATGGCGACACGGCCCTGCGGCGGGCCAAGGCCGTGGACTTCATCGCGGCGAATCTCGGTGCCCCCCTGCCATCTGACCTCATGGGGCAGGCGGTGGAAGATGTCCTGCGCGCTGCCCCGGCGGCCTGGAAAGCCTGGTTCTCCGAGGGCAGTCGCGAAAATTGGTGCGGGCGGATCGGCGTGCTGCGCACGCCCGCCCTGATCTTCGCCGGATCGGAAGATGCCGATCTGGGACGCGACGCGCAGACCTGCCTGATGGCGCCGCATCTGGCCCATGTCGACATCGTCACCCTGGCCGGCGCCGGCCATCTCCTGCCGATGGAACGCCCCGACGCGCTCGCCATGCGCATTGCGGCCTTCGCGGCGGCTCCCCCGCCAAAAAAAATGCGGTCGGCGCCACGGATCGACCCGACCTATGCAGCCCTGATTGCGTCCGGGAACGTCAACTCTCGTCTGCGCGACGCGCTCCACGAACGTGCCCGGCCGGACGATCCCGCCTACGAACCCACGGCGCTCGATGCCGTCGAACTCGCGATCCTGCGATCGGCCACCGACCGTGTACTGCCGCAGGAAGGGCCGGCGCGGATCGACATCGCCGCGCGGATCGACGCGCGGCTGGGGGCCGGAACTGGGGATGGCTGGCGCTTCGCCGCGCTCCCGCCCGATCCGTTGGCCTATCGGGCCGCGCTGCGCACCCTCGATGCCGCGGCCCGAACCGAACACGGGACCGGCTTTCGCGCGCTCACCGACGCGAGCCGGGACATGCTCCTGCGCAAGGTCGAGGCAGGCGAAGCGGCGACGGGCGACGGAGACGGGCTCCTCGATGCCGCCGCCATGACGCTGTGGTTCGAGGACCTGCGCGGCGACACGGTGCGCGTCGCCTTTGCGCATCCTGCGACCCTCGCGGCCATCGGCTTCAGCGGAATCGGGGCGGGCGGAGACGGCGTGCCGGAAACCGGCTTCGCCCATGTGGGACTGAACGAACGCGAGGCCTGGGAGCCGGTGGCCCTGATGCCCGGCGACCTGAACGAGGATGCCCGATGAATCTCGATGGAATGCGGCGCTACGGTGCGGACGACATCGTCGACGCCGTGGTGGTCGGGACCGGCGCGGGCGGCGCACCGCTTCTGGCCCAGCTCGCTGCGGCGGGGCTGCGCGTGGTCGCCCTGGAGGCTGGGCCGAATCTCGAGCCGACGCGCTTTGCCTTTGACGAGACCCTTGCCGACGAGATCTACTGGACCGGGGAGCGCCTGAGCGGCGGCTCCACCCCGGAAGCGTTCGGCGCCAACAACAGCGGCATCGGGGTGGGCGGTTCGACCCTCCATTGGGGTGCATTCACGCCGCGGGCAGACCGCCGCGACCTGCGTCTGCACAGCGAGAGCGGTGAGGGTGTGGACTGGCCGCTCGATTACGAGGATCTGCTGCCCTATTACGAGCAGGTCGAGGCCTTCATCGGCGTGTCCGGACCGTCCTCCTATCCATGGGATTCCGGCCGGCGCTATCCACTGCCGCCGGTGCCGCGCAATGCCTCCGCCCAGATCATGAGCGCGGCCTGCGCCGGGCTGGGCATCCGTACCGCCGACGCCCCGGCAGCGGTGGTCTCACGCCGCTTCGCTCAGCAGGGAGCCGATCCGCGCAACGCCTGCATCAATTGCGGCTACTGCCACCAGGGCTGCCGCAACGGCGCCAAGACCAGCATGGACGTGACCTATCTGCCCTTGGCGGTAGCGCGTGGGGCGGAGATCCGGCCCGACAGCGTCGTCCATACGGTCGAGCGGGACAGCAAGGGCCGGGTGGTCGCCGTGGTCTACCGTCGGGACGGGATCGACCATCGTCAACGCTGCGCGAACCTCTTCCTATGTGGCGGCGCTGTGGAGACCCCCCGCCTGCTGCTTCACCTCGACCTCGCCAATGGCAGCGGCCAGGTTGGCCGCAACTACATGGGCCACGTCGCGACCCAGGTCTGGGGGACGTTCGAGGCCGAGACCCGGCCAAACAAGGGCTACCCGTCCTCGCTCATCACCGAGGACATGATCCGGCCCGACGACGCCGATTTCGCCGGAGGCTATCTCGTCCAGAGCCTCGGCATCGTGCCGGTCACTTTCGCCAACCAGGTCGCTCGCGGCCGTGGCCTGTGGGGGGCGGCGCTCACTGATTACTTGCGGCGCTACAACCACGTCGCCGGGCTCGGCATCAATGGCGAGACGTTGCCGAGCGAGGACAACACCCTGTCGCTCTCCGACGAGACCGATACCATCGGGATGCGCAAGGCCAAGATCGCATTCGGTTACGGACCGAACGAGCATCGCCTCAACGCACACGCCACCAAGCTGATGACACGAATCTGGGAGGCGGCGGGAGCCTCCGACATCTGGGTGATGGAGCGGGTGGCCCACACGATCGGAACCTGCCGGATGGGGCGCGACCGCCAAACCGCCGTGGTCGATCCCACCGGACGCAGCTTCGACGTGCCCAACCTCTGGATCTGCGACGGTTCGACTTTCCCGAGTTCGCTCGCCGCCAATCCGGCCCTGACCATCATGGCGCTGAGCCTCCGGAGTGCCGACGCCTTCCTGCGCTCGTCCTGAGCCACCGGTGAGGGGAGGGGGCTTTCACGGACCTGTCTTGGAAACTTTGCTCGTCCGTCATTTTGGGATTGACGGGTGTGGGGGTGGTGACTAGAAGGCTGTTCATCGGCGGCGGCCAGCGGTTCTTTGGAACGGGCGGGGCCGCGGCTGGTGCATCTCTGGAGATCGTTCGGATGGATGATCCGGCTTAGGCTGGGTGATCGTCTGTTTTTGTCTCTGGGGTATGGATG
>JAKONB010000109.1 GCA_022702195.1 Beijerinckiaceae bacterium
GCCGAGAGGTCGCGGAACTGCTCGGCCAGCAGGTGCACGACGAGACCCTGGCGCTGCACCCGGCCCCGCACCGCGAGGAAGCGGGCGCCCATGGCGGTCGCGCGGTTGGCCTCGAACACGTCGCGCCAGACGATGACGTTGGCGATGCCGGTCTCGTCTTCCAGGGTCAGGAACACGGTGCCGCGCGCCGTGCCCGGTCGCTGCCGGGTGAGCACGAGGCCCGCCACGGTGACCCGGGCGTTGTTCGCGACCCGGGTGCCGTCATGATGGTCGCGCGCGGGAATCGCGCCGATGCGGGCGAGCCGGGTCCGGAAGAACGCCACCGGGTGGCCCTTCAGGGAGAGGCCGGTGGCGGCGTAGTCCTCCGCCACATGCTCGGAGGCCGCCATGGCCGGCAGGGCCACCGCGGGCTCGGCCCGGAACAGCCCGTCATCGGCGTGGAAGGCGAAGAGCGGCATCGGCGTGTCGAGGAGATGGGCCCGCCGGTCGCCGGCGGCCCGCAGGGCGGCCTTGCGGGCCGAGGTGCCCTCCAGGGTCCGCACCGCCCAGAGGGCGGCCCGCCGGTCGAGGTCGAGCGAGCGGAACGCATCCGCCTCGGCCAGCCGCTCCAGGGCGTTGCGCGGCAGGGCGAGGGCCGCCTGCAGGCCCTCGATGCTGGCATAGCCGTTGCCCCGCAAAGCGACGAGACGGTGCATGGCAGCCTGCGGCACCCCGCTCACCTGCCGCAGGCCGAGGCGCACGGCGAAGCGCCGCGGGACGCCGGGCGGTGGCGGCTCCAGGGCCGGTTCGAGGGTGCAGTCCCAATCGCTGGCATTGACGTCGACGCCGCGCACCTCGACCCCGTGGGCGCGGGCGTCGCGCACGAGCTGCGCCGGCTGGTAGAAGCCCATCGGCTGGGAGTTCAGGATCGCCGCGAGGAAGACGTCGGGGTGCCGGCACTTCATCCAGGCCGAGGCGTAGACCAGGAGGGCGAAGCTCGCCGCGTGGCTCTCCGGGAAACCGTAGGTGGAGAAGCCCTCGATCTGCTTGAAGCAACGCTCGGTGAAGTCGCGCGGATAGCCGCGACCCACCATGCCCTCGACGAACTTGGTGCGAAAATTCGTGATCTGGCCGTTGTGCCGGAAGGTCGCCATGGCCCGGCGCAGGCCGTCGGCCTCGGCGGGGGTGAAGCCGGCCGCCGTGATGGCGATCTGCATGGCGTGCTCCTGAAAGAGCGGCACGCCGTAGGTCTTGCTCAGCACCCCCTCCAACTCGTCGGCCAAGCCGTGTTCGGGGGCGGGGGAGGGATAGGTGACGGGCTCCAGCCCCTGCCTTCGGCGCAGGTAGGGATGGACCATGTCGCCCTGGATCGGACCGGGCCGCACGATCGCCACCTGGACCACGAGGTCGTAGAATTTCGCTGGTTTCAGGCGCGGCAGCATCGACATCTGCGCCCGGCTCTCGACCTGGAACACCCCGACGGAATCGGCCTTCGACAGCATGGCGTAGACGGCTTCGTCCTCACGCGGCAGGTCGGCCAGGGTCTGGTAATGGTGGCCGTAATCGCGGGTGAGGAAGTCGAGGCCCCGCTTGAGGCAGCTCAGCATGCCCAGCGCCAGCACGTCGACCTTCATCAGGCCGAGGGTGTCGATGTCGTCCTTGTCCCACTCGATGAAGGTGCGGTCCGGCATGGCGGCGTTGCCCACCGGCACCGTCTCGTCGAGGCGCGCGCGCGTGAGCACGAAGCCGCCCACATGCTGCGACAGGTGGCGGGGAAACCCGATCAGAGCGTGAGCCAGATCGAGGGACTGACGGATCGCCGGGTTCTTCGGGTCGAGGCCGGCCTGCGCGATATGGGCGTCGGGCAGCCCCGCGCCCCAGGACCCCCAGACCGTGTCGGCCATCCGGCCGGTGACGTCGGCGGGAAGCCCCAGGACCTTGCCAACCTCCCGGATGGCGCTGCGGGGGCGGTAATGGATCACCGTGGCGCAGATCGCGGCGCGGTCGCGGCCGTAGCGGGCGTAGAGGTACTGGATGACCTCCTCGCGGCGCTCGTGCTCGAAATCCACGTCGATGTCGGGGGGCTCGCCCCGGTTCTCGGAGATGAACCGGGCAAAGAGCAGGCGGATCTTGGTGGGGTCCACCGCCGTGATGCCGAGGCAGTAGCACACCACGGAATTGGCGGCCGAGCCGCGGCCCTGACAGAGGATGCCCCGGTTGCGGGCGAATTCGACGATGTCGAACAGGGTCAGGAAGTAGCGCGCATAGTCCATTTTCGCGATGAGGCGCAGTTCCTCGTGAATAGTGTTCATGATTTGTTCTGGAATGCCGTCGGGATAACGCCATTGCGCGCGATACCAGACCCGATCGGCCAGAAACTCTTGCGCGGTGAAGCCCGGCGGCACCGGCTCGTCCGGATATTCGTAGGTGAGTTCGGCGAGCGAGAAGGTGCAGGATTGGACGATCTCGAGGCTGCGGGCCAGGGCCTCCGGGTGGTCGGCGAACAGGTACGCCATCGCGGAAGCCGGCTTGAGGTGGCGCTCGGCATTGGGCTCGAGGCGGTGGCCGGCCTGATCCAGGGTGCAGCCTTCGCGGATGCAACGCAACACATCCTGCAACGGGCGACGCAATGGATCGTGGTAGAGCGCGTCCGACACCGCCACCAGGGGCGCGCCGACCCGCTCGCCGAGTTCGGCCAGCAGACCGAGGCGTCGCCGCTCGTCGCCGCGCTTGCGATGACTGCCGGCCAGACTCACCCGGCCCGGCGCCTGCTCGGACAAGATGGCCAGCCGGTTCTCGAAGGCGTCGAGGGTCGAGAGGTCTTCCGGAGGGATCGCGATCAGCATCTGGCCGTCGCAGGCCCCCAGCAGGGCCTCGAATCCGAAGCGGCATTCGCCCTTCTGGGAGCGGCGGTTGCCGTCGGTGAGCAGCCGGCACAGGCGGCCATAGGCGGCCCGGTCCATCGGATAGGCGATGGCCGCGAACCCGTCCTCGGTGACGAGGCGCACCCCCGGCAGGAAACGGATCCCGACCCGGGCCGCCTCGGCATGGGCGCGGACCACCCCCGCCAGGGTGTTGCGGTCGGCGATGCCGATGGCCGCGAGCCCGAGTTCGGCCGCGCGGGCCACCATCTCCTGCGGATGCGAGGCGCCGCGCAGGAACGAGAAATTCGTGGTGACGGCCAGCTCCGCGTAGGCCGGCGCCGGGGGGGCGTTCGAGAGGATGTCCGAGGGGCCGTTCATGCCTGATCGCGTCTGTTCTCGAGCCCCACGGGAGTCGCAGATTCCTTATCTAGGAATGCCGTCTTTCACCGGAGAGTCAAAGCGGCGTCGGCGCGCGGCTGCGTCGCCGTCCTCAGATCCGTCCCTCCACGAAAGACCGCATCAACAGATGGGCGATCGCCATCGGGGGCGGCACGCTGAGGCCGTCCGGGTGGGTGCCGGCCATCATGGCGGCCACCTCGGCGCGGGCAAACCACCGGGCCTCCACCAGTTCCACCGGGTCGATGACGATGGTCTCGTCCAGCGCATCGGCGACGCAGCCGATCATCAGCGAGGAGGGGAAGGGCCAGGGCTGCGAGGCGTGGTAGGCCACCGCGCCGATGCGCAGGCCCACCTCCTCGAAGGTCTCGCGGCGCACCGAATCCTCGATGGTCTCGCCCGGTTCGAGGAAGCCGGCCAGACAGGAAAACATCGTCTCCTTGAAGCGCGGCGAGCGGCCGAGCAGGCAGGCATCGCCGCGCCGGATCAGCATGATCACCACCGGATCGACCCGGGGAAAGTGATGCGTGCCGCAGGAAGCGCATTCGCGCCGGAAGCCGCCGGCGGCGAAGGCGGTCTCGGATCCGCACTGGGCGCAGAAGCGGTGGCGCGCGTGCCAGCCGAGGATCGACTTGCCCGTCGCCAGCAGGCCGAGTTCGTGGGGGGGCACCAGCCCCTCGGCGGCCAGGCCGCGCAGGTCGTGCGCCCGGAAGGCCGGATCGGCCGCGCAGGTCTCGGCGACGGCCTCCGGCACCGCGGCGGCGAAGACCGGCCGCCCGTCGAGGCGGCCGAGGAAGAGGGTGATGCCGCGCTCCGGCGCGCAAGCCGCCTGATCCGGGGTGAGCAGGGCCGAGCCGCCCGTCACCACGATGCGGTCGCCCGCCAGCAGCACGATCCGGGCCTCCGGATCGTCCGGGGCCGGCACGGAAGCGGGGCTCTCGGCCGAGTGGCGCACCAGCCGGCTCTCGGCATATCCGAGACCCTCGCGAAAAACATCGGCCATGGCGTCAGGCCGCCGCGAACAGGGCGCCGAGGCGCTCGAGCATCTGGGCGCGGGCATGGTGCGGATAGGGCTTGGACTCGCCGATCCCCCAGACCGGCTTCGGCCAGGCCGGATCGGACAGGAACCGGCCGATCACGTGGACATGGAGCTGGGGCACGACGTTGCCCAAGGCCGCGACGTTGACCTTGTCGGGCTTTGCCAGCTCCAGCATCACCCGGGTGGCCACCCGCATCTCGTCCATCAGAGCCCCCGCATCCTCGGGGGACAGATCGGTGATCTCGCTGGCGCCCGGCCGCCGCGGCACCAGGATCAGCCAGGGAAACCGGGCGTCGTCCATCAGCAGCACGCTGCACAGGGCGAGGTCGCCCACCGGGACCGTGTCGGCGGCCAGGCGCGAATCGAGGGTGAAATCGGTGCTCATCGGCCGGATGTAGAGCGGACGCGTCGCCGGCGCGAGGGGGGCGATCCCGGTGGCCGCGTTTCCGCCCGGCCGTGATCGCGGGCCGGCGGCCGGATCGCGTCCGTCCCGTCGCGCCCCCTGATCCCGTGGGGCCGATGCCACGCATCGGGTCCGTCCCATGGCAGGATATTGCAGGAGGTCGGGGGGGGTATTTAGAATCCTTCTCGTCTTGTGGCGGCCCGTGGAGGATGTCGGACCGTCCTCCCCATGCCGGACATCCGTCCAGGCCTGTCGTCACCGCACGATCGTCTCGGCACGACGGGGCCGTGCCAGCCTTTCGGTGTAAGAATGCTTTCGCATCTTTCGAGAGAGTGCCAAGCTCAGATGTTTTACTTGATGCGTCTCTGTCGGATGGATGAAGAGTCTATTTTACGTCATAAAAATCTGGTTATTTGTAGAAATTTCTACTGTGAGTTGTGTTTATAATGAAAAATTAAGGTCTCCGGCGTTACGTCGCAATGCGGTGGGGCAGGTATTTTATCACATCGAAACGGGCGACGGACGACAATGCGTGCGATCAACGACCTCAAAATCGCAGTCAAGCTGACATTCTGTTTCGGGTTGCTCGCCTTGCTGACGATCGTCGTCAGTGGTCTCGGCTACACGCGCCTGTCCTCCGTCGGGGCGACGAATTCCAGGAACGTCCATTCGTACGAGGTTCTGGCGGCGGTCAACGACATCAGCCAGGCGATGATGAACCAGGAGGGCGCCCTGCGCGGCTACCTCGTCTCCAACGATCCGAGCTTCCTGGACCGCTACCGGGCCGGACGGGTGGCCTACGGGAAGGCCTTCGCATCGCTCACCGAACTGACCGCCGACAATGCCGCCCAGCAGACGCGGCTGGGCGCGCTGAGCCGGTTCATCGCGCATTGGTCGGAGGACATTGCGGACCGGGAGATCGCCCTCGTCGAGGCCGGCTCCCTCGACAAGGCCCGGACCCTGCTGGCGAGCGGCGCCGGCCGGACGGCGATGGATGGGGTGCGCGCCGAACTCGCCACGATCGAGACGGTGGAGCGCGATCTCCTGGCCATCCGGAGCGCGGATCAGGCCCGATCCTTCGCCACGGCCTCCCACTTCACCATCCTCGGCGGCATCGCCAGCGTCGCGATCGCCGCCTTGCTGGCGTTCCTCGCGAATCTGATGCTCGCGCGTCCGCTCGTCAGCCTCGTCGCGGTTCTGCAGCGGATGGCCCGGGGTGAAATCGAGTCCGAGATCGCCGAAGCCCGGCGCGGCGACGAGATCGGCGCCGTCGGCCGCGCGGTGGAGGGCATCAAGGCGATGGTCACCCGGAAGGCCGTCGAAGAGGCCGAGATCCGCCACCGCGCCGACGAGGCGGCCGCCGAGGAGCGCAAGCGCACCATGATCGCGCTCGCGGACGGCTTCGAACGGACGGTGGGCGGCATCGTCGGCCGGGTCTCGTCCTCGGCCACCGAGTTGCAGGCCACGGCCCAGACCATGACCGCCATCGCCACCGAGGCCGCCAGCCAGTCCGCCACGGTGGCGACTGCCGCCGAGGTGGCCGCCGCCAACGTCGAGACCGTGGCCGTCGCCGCCGAGGAACTCGGCTCCAGCGTGCAGGAGATCGGCCGCCAGGTCTCCGGGTCGGCGAGCCTCGCCCGGGCCGCCGTCGAACAGGCGGACCGGACCGGAATGCTGGTCCAGGATCTCAGCCAGGCGGCGATCAGGATCGGCGGCATGGTCGGGCTGATCTCCAACATCGCCGGGCAGACCAATCTGCTGGCCCTGAATGCGACGATCGAGGCGGCGCGGGCCGGAGAGGCGGGACGGGGCTTTGCCGTGGTGGGCACCGAGGTGAAGGAACTGGCCGGTCAGACGGCGCGGGCCACCAGCGAGATCGGCGCTCAGATCGAGCAGATCCAGGCGGCCACCGGCGAGGCGGTGGCGGCGATCGGGGGGATCACCGCCCGCATCCGCGAGATCGACGGGGTGGCCACCGCGCTTGCCGCCGCGGTGGAGCAGCAGGGCGCGGCGACGCAGGAGATCGTCCGCAACGTGAGCCAGGCATCCGCCGGGACCACGGAGGTCACCACCAACATCGCGGGGGTGGCCCAGGCCTCGGACGAGACCGGCACCGCCGCCGGTCAGGTTCTTTCCGCCGCCTCCGAGCTGTCGCGCCAGTCCGTGACCCTGGGCGCGGAGGTCTCCCGCTTCCTGACGACGGTGCGGGCCGCTTGAGACCGTTTCCGCCGGTCCCCCTCCAACTCCTTCCCGCGGGCTCGATCAGTCCGGTCGGGCTGGGGATCGACGGGGGAGGGGGGATGCACGCCCCGTCGCGCGCATCCCGACGGGCGGGGTCTTCCGGGAATCGGCTGTCATACGGTTGGCGCTCGATCCCGTCGGTGGACACGGCCGCGACAGGCCCCCTCTCCCATTTTGGGGGAGGGTCGGGGGGAGGGGCGTGACCGATTCGGAGAATCCACACACCTCACCCCGACCCTCGCCTTCCAGGAGAGGGAGCCCGCGCTCGCCCCATGCCGAATGGATCAACCGGAGACGGTGTCAGAGGCACTTTGGGTTTTCGCCAGGACATAACGACAATCCAAAGTATCATTCTTCTTTATAATCATCCTAAAACGAAACAATTTTGTCACTTTTGGACTTGTTCTGGCCGGGTCATGCTGCCTTTCCCCCGATCCTTTATCAGTGCCATTGCCAATAGGCCGTCCGTCTCATAGGGGCGATCCAGCACGGGCGGAACGACCCGACCTTCGAAACGAGACGTGACTATGCGGGCTGACCTTCCGAATTCGCGGCGCGTGATCGCGCGCTCGTCCGGCTTCGCCTCCACGTTGAAGCTCGCCGTTCTCAGCGGCGTCGCCCTCGGCACGCTCTCGGTGGCCCGGGCGGCGAACGACGAGGTCCGGCTGGACGAGTTGAGCGTCGTCGGCACCGGCACCGGCTTCGCGGGGGAGACGGCGACGAGTCCGGTCATCGGCTACCGGGCGTCGCGCTCGGCCACCGCCACCCGCACCGACACGCCGGTGCGCGACGCGCCGCAATCCATCAACATCGTCCCGCGCGAGGTCATCACCGACCAGCAGGACCTGCGGCTCACCGATGCGGTGACCAATGTCAGCAACGTGACCCCCGGCAGCACCGTCCAGGGGCGCTCGCAGAACTACGTCATCCGGGGCTTCGCCACCCAGATCTTCGCCGTGGACGGCGTGTTGATCAGCCCGGCCAGCACCTTCTACCCGGTGGAGCGCGACCTCGTGAACGCCGAGCGCGTCGAGGTGCTCAAAGGGCCGGCCTCGGTGCTGTTCGGCCGGGGCGATCCCGGCGGCCTCGTCAACATCGTCACCCGCCGCCCGACCCTGGAGCCGAGCGCCGATGCCAGCGTCCAGGGCGGCAGCTTCGGTTTCCGCCGCGTCCAGGGCTCGGTGTCGGGGGCGATCCCGTCCGTGGACGGGCTCGCCGCCCGCCTCAGCTTCGCCACGCAGGAGGATCCCACCTTCCGCAATTTCGGCGACAACACCAACCGGCGCGTCTTCGTCGCCCCGGCGCTCAGCTGGACGCCGAGCGCCGACACGCGGGTCTATCTCAACGGCGAGTTCACCAACCAGCACACCCAGTACGACGAGGGGCTGCCCGCCTATCGCGGCCGCGTGCCTCTGGACGACATCAGCCGGTATTACGGCGAGCCGTTCTCGCGCTATTACGGCGAATACAACGGCATCACCCTGCGGGCCGAGCACGACGTCAACGAGAACCTGACCCTGCGGCAGGTCATCAACGCGCAATGGGGCGTGTTCCACCTGCTCACCGCCCGCGCCACCGGGGTGAACCCCGCCGGCACCCTGGTGAGCCGGCGCAGCGCCTCCGTCGATTCGACCTTCGCCACCCTGGACACCCAGACCGAGGCGGTGATGAAGTTCGACACGTTCGGCTTCGCCCACACGGCTCTGCTCGGGATCGAGTACACCAACGGCTTCCGTCATCCCTACTCGCAGCAGGGCAGCATCGCCGCGATCAGCTTCCGCAACCCGGTCTACGGGGCGCGCCTCGGCCCGCTCTCGCTCCAGCAGGACCTGAAGCAGAAGCTCGAACTGGTCGGACTCTATGCCCAGGACCAGATCGCCCTGGCCCCCGGATTGCAGCTCGTGGTCGGCGCCCGCTTCGACCTCGGCACCCAGTATTATTTCAACCGCACCACGGCCACGCAGGCTCCGCCGCCCGAGCAGTCTCTGTTCGGTGCCTCGCCCCGCGTCGGTCTGATCTGGCGGCCGATCGATCCGGTGAGCATCTACGGCAGCTACGCCACCTCCTTCGCGCCGCAGACCGCGAACGTCCTCAACGTCGTGAGCCCGACCCCGGAGACCAGCGAGCAGGTCGAGGTCGGCACCCGCATCGACCTCAACCCCAACCTCACCCTCTCGGCGGCGGCGTTCCGCATCGTCCGCGACAACGTCGCGGCGAGCGATCCGGTCAATACCGGTTTCTCGGTGATCACCGGGCAGCAGCGCTCGCAGGGCGTCGAGGCGGATCTGGCCGGCGAGATCCTGCCGGGCTGGAAGCTCATCGGCGGCGTCGGCTATCTCGACGCGCGGATCACCCAGGACCGCACCTTTCCCATCGGGAACCGGCTGGTGGGCGTGCCGTCCTTCAGCGGCAGCGTCTGGACCACCTACGATTTTCGCGAGGGGGCGTTGCGCGGCCTCGGCCTCGGCTTCGGCGTGACCCATGTGGGCAAGCGCACCGGCGACCTGAACAACAGCTACAATGTGGGCGCCTATAACCGCTTCGACGCGGCGGTCTATTACGATTTCGACGCGCATTACCGGCTGTCGGTCAACATGCGCAACCTGACCAACGCCCGCTACAACGAGCAGCCGTTCAACCAGTTCAACAACGCCCCCGGCGCGCCGTTCTCGGTGCTGGCCACCCTCACCGCCCGGATGTGACGAGGCGGCGAATCGCCGTCATCCGGCGGGACGACGCTCCCGTCTCCCGCCGGATGCGCGGGGCACAGCCCCGACCGAGATCTCGCGCCAAACCCGGTCGATCCCCGCGGGACGGCGGAGCTGGGCTTCAGCCATCCGGGCGGACTCCTATGGGCGCGGGCTGGCCGTGGTCTCCGGGGCGCTCCTGCCCTTGGTGAGGGTGCCCTTCCACTCGCCCGTGAAATCCGTCTGCGAGAGGCCGGTGCGCGTATACGTGCCCTTGCCCGTATAATCCCTGAAGGCCCCCGTGCCCGAGAGCGCCTCCCAGGTGCCCTGACCGCTGACCAGCGGCCCGTTCGCCCCCCTCTGCGTGGTCGCGACGCCCCGATAGGCGGCGATCGCCACCCCGTCCGGGGCGACGAGGGTGATGATGCCCTGCTCCGGCCCGCTGCCGCGCTCCAGCGCGACGACGCTGCCCCAGACCACCCGGGCATCGTCCATGAAGGGGATCCGGCCGGAGCTCTTGTTCGTGCCGGTGGCGGTGAGCCCGACCACGACCGCCTGGCCCTGCTGATCCTGGGGCATCGTTTCCTGATGCGTATATCGCCCGGATAGCTGACCCCCGTACTCGTCGGCCAGGACCATCGCGGGGTGGCATGCGGCGAATACAGCAAAAACGTGTAGATATTTCATGCTGTCCTCCTCCGAATCGATTTTTCAAATATAAAATATAGACGAATTCTATTTTGTGTTAATGACCATCAAAGGTAGTATGCTTTCGTTGAGGCAACTCCCATGCGCATCGCATGTCGAGACGTCCTGCGCGGCAGACGCAGGCCGGCCTGGCGCGCCCGGAGCCTCTTTCGCGAAGGGTTTGCCGGTTCGGCGCGCGACCCTGCGATACTCGGCGGTGAGATCGAGCGTCATCCCATCCGCCGCCCGCGTCGGCGAGGACCGAGCGGATACCGGGGAGCGGGCCCGAGGCGTCGCTCCCTCGGACCCCATCGGCAGGTCCGAGCCGGGCCGAGCCCCGGCCCGCGACCCGGCCGGGGCCGATCCTGCGTCCCGATGAGCGCGGCGCGCCGGGCGCGGTCACGTCGCCCGCAGGCCGTCCTGCATCTTGACGGGGGAGAACGGCACCGAGCGCATCCGCACGCCGGTGGCATCGAACACCGCGTTGGAGATGGCCGAGGGCACGATCGCCGCCGAGGGCTCGCCGGCGCCCCAGGGCTTCTCGGCGGGGCGGTCGATCAGCTCCATCACCACCTCCGGCACCTCGGGGAAGGTCAGGATCGGGTAGCTCGCCCAGTCGAGGCTCGTCACCGCCTTGCGGTCGAAGGTCACCTCCTCCTTGAGGACGCGGCTCACCGTCTGGATCACGTTGCCTTCGAGCTGGTTGCGCACCCCGTCCGGGTTGATGATCTGGCCGCAATCCTGGACGACGAAGAAGCGCGGCACCCGGATCGCCCCGGTCCGGCGGTCCACCTCCACCTCGGCGATGCCGGCCACGTAGGTCCGGTAGAGTTCGTAGCGCACGTAGGAGACGCCGCGCCCGCGCAGGACGTCGCCGGACAGGTCCGCCTTGGGCGACGGGCGGCTCTCCCATTGCGCCAGCGCCATCACGCGCTCGATCACCTCCCGGCCGCGCGGGTCCTTGAGCGAGCGCAGGCGGTAGGCCGCCGGATCGATGCCGGCTTCCGCCGCCAGCTCGTCGAGGAAGGCCTCGTTGGCGTAGGTGTTCTGCATCCGCCCCGGCGTGCGGATCCAGGACGGGCGCAGCGGCGTGTCGGCCAGGCGGTGACAGACCGTGCGCACGTTGGCGACCCCGTAGGGGATCGCCGAGTTCTGGATGATGTTGCCCGGCGCCAGGGTGGTCTCGTGCGGCAGGCCGGCGAGGTCGGCGGCCACCAGCGGCACGTTGCCGGCCGCGCCCTCGGGCACGAAGAACTGCGACGACCAGGCCACCAGGCCGCCGTCCGCGTCGAGCCCGGCCTTGAGGTCGATGAGGGTCGGCGGTCCCTTCGGGTCCCAGCCATGCTCGTCGGCGCGGGACCATTGCACCCGCACCGGCCGGCCGACGGCGCGGGCCAGCAGGGTCGCGTCGGCGGCCGCATCCTCGTGGCCGTTGCGGCCGTAGCAGCCCGAGCCCTCGAGATAGACGCAGCGCACGTCCTCGGTGGACAGGCCCGTCATCGCCGCGAGCTGGCGGCGCAGGGCGTGCGTCATCTGAGAGGCGGTCCAGCAGGTGAGCGCCCCGTCCTTGAGCTCGGCCACGGCGCAGGACGGGCCGATGGAGCCGTGGGTGTGGATCGCAAAATCGTAGGTCGCCTCCAGCACCTTGGCGGCCCCCTTCAGGGCCGCGTCGGCGTCGCCCACCTGGCTCGTCACGTCGTCCTTGGTGACCGTCGAGCCGCGCACGTGCTGCCAGAGCTTGGTCTGATCCGGCAGGGTCTCCGCGCGCGACCAGCGCGGCTTCAGGGCGGCGGCGGCCTTGATCGCCCCCCATTCGGTCTCCGCCGCGACGGCGAGGAAGTTGCCCGCGCGCACCACCTTGATCACGCCGGGCAGCGCGAGGGCCTCGGCCTCGTCCACGGATTCCAGCGTCGCGCCGATGGCGGGTGGGCGCACCACCCGGCCATGCACCATGCCGGGCAGCCGGAAATCCTGCATGTAGGTGAACGTTCCGGTGATCTTTCCGGGCAGGTCGAGGCGCGCCACCGGCTTGCCGACCAGGGTGTAGAGCGCCGGGTCCTTCGGCCTGGCGGTCGTGTCGACCTTGAGGGCGAAGGTCCTGTTCGTGAGGAGGTCCCCGAAGGCGATGCCGGTTCCGCCGCTCCTGGGCTGGACGGTGCCGTCCTTCAGGGTCAGCGTCTCCGGCGCCGCGCCGAGGCGCTCGGCGGCGAGCCGGATCAGCGCCTGGCGGGCGGTGGCCGCCGCCTGACGGATCTGGGCGCCGCCGTTCTGGATCGACAGGCTGCCATAGGTCGGCCCCTGGTCCGGGGTGAGGCCGGTATCGCCCTGGATCACCGTGACCGATTCCAACGGCAGGTCGAGTTCCTCGGCGGCCATCTGGGTCAGCGCCGTGCGCACGCCGGTGCCGAGATCGACCTTGCCGGAGAAGACGGTGACGCGGCCATCCTCCCCGATGGCGAGGAAGCCGTCCACCGCGTCGCCGGCCACGGATTTGGACAAGCCCCGGGTCGGCAGCGCCGGGGGAATGGGCGGCGGGGTCTGCGCCAACGCGCGGAGGGGCGGCAGCGCGAAACTCACCACCAGGGCGCCGCTGCCCTGGAGCAGCGCGCGGCGGGACAGGTTCAGGGGGGAGATCGGTGTGCGGGACATGGCGGCTTCTCCCGGATCAGATCGACGACGCGGCGCGCTTCACGGCGCGCAGGATCCGCGCATGGGTGCCGCAGCGGCACAGATTGCCGGCGAGCTCCTGCTTGATCTCGGCTTCGCTCGGCTTTGCGTTGCGCGTGAGCAGCGCCGCCGATTGCATCACCATGCCGTTGATGCAGTAGCCGCATTGGGCCGCCTGCTCGGCGATGAAGGCCGCCTGGACCGGGTGCGGCGCCTCCTGGGTGCCGAGCCCTTCCAGGGTGACGATCTTCTGGTCCGGTGTCAGGCTGGAGAGCGGCGTGACGCAGGAGCGCACGGCCGCCCCGTCGATATGCACCGTGCAGGCGCCGCATTGCCCGAGCCCGCAGCCGAAGCGCGGCCCGTGCAGCTCCAGGTCGTTGCGCAGCACGTAGAGCAGCGGCGTCTCGGGATCGTCCACCCGCACGCTCACCGCGCGCCCGTTGACGTGAAGAGAGCTGGTTCGCGGCATGGCGTCCCTCCGATTGTATTTTTTGGAAGTATTCTGAACTTGGGTATCAACCTTTGAACGAGGCGGTCAAGCAGCCGGCGAGCGCGTTGCGGGAGCGGAGGGTTTCGGTCTCCTCACGTCACCGGATTCGTCGGCGTGGACCGCGTCGTCGCGAGCCACCGGTCGCTGCCCGATCGGGACGGAATGACGCTCTTCTCCGAGATATCCTCATCGGGGAAGATTTCGCCGCAGAACCATCGTTAAGCAGAGCGAGCCTTCTATTCCACCCGTGCCGTGATAAAGGGGTGGGCGGTGCTTGCCGTCATCTTCGCGCTTGTTTCGGGACGTCCGCCGCGATACCAGACGGAGCCGCCGGGGCCGCCCGCCGGCAGGAGGCGTCGCATGAAGCTCACACCCATCGATGAAAGGCTCTCGGTCGCCAGCCAACCGAGCGAGGCCGACCTCGCCGCCCTGGGGGCGCGGGGCGTCACGCTGCTGATCAACAACCGTCCGGATGGCGAGGAGCCGGGCCAGCCGGGCACGCAGGCGGAGCGGGCGGCGGCCGAGGCGGCGGGCCTCGCCTATCTCCACCTGCCGGTGACCGGGGCGAGTCTGAGCCGCGCCGACGTGGACCGGTTTCGCGCGGCGGTGCTGGAGGCCGCCGGCCCCGTGGTCGCGCATTGCCGCAGCGGCACCCGTTCCCTGACCCTCTGGGCCATCGGCGAGGTGCTGGCCGGCACCC
This sequence comes from Beijerinckiaceae bacterium, assembly GCA_022702195.1. GTDB lineage: Bacteria > Pseudomonadota > Alphaproteobacteria > Rhizobiales > Beijerinckiaceae > Methylobacterium. The sequence goes on from JAKONB010000109.1 coordinate 14,154, forward strand.
TCTCCCGCGACGAGCTGCTCACCTATGGCTCGGAGCGCGGCTTCGACCTCACCGGCGCGGCGCGCTGGCTCGCCGCGCAGGACGGGGCCGCCTCATGAGCCCCTCTCTCGCCGCATTGGCCGGTGGCGGCCTGATCGGCCTCTCGGTGGCCGCGCTGCTGCTGCTGAACGGCCGCATCGCCGGGATCAGCGGCCTGGTCGCGGGCCTCGGAACGGATCGGGGCGAGCGCCGCCTCGCCGACATCGCTTTCGTGGCCGGGTTGGTGCTCGGGCCGCCGGCCTTCGCCGGGCTCGCCGGTGCCTGGCCCGAGATGCGGATCGTCGCGTCGCTGCCGGTCCTGGCCGTCGCGGGCCTGCTGGTCGGTGTCGGCACGCGGCTCGGCTCGGGCTGCACCAGCGGCCACGGCGTCGCCGGGCTGGC
>JAKONB010000111.1 GCA_022702195.1 Beijerinckiaceae bacterium
GCCAGCCCGACGACCAGCCAGGCGGCCCAGAGCGGCAACTCCGCGCCGCTCACTGGATCACCTCGCCCTGCATCAGGAACTTGGCCAGCGCCACGGTGGCGGTGAAGCCGATCATGCCGAGGATCAGGGCCGCCTCGAAGGAGAGGCCGCTGCCGGTGCGCATGCCGTGGACGACGATCGCCAGCATCCCGTTGAGGTAGAGGGTGTCGAGGCCGAGGATGCGGTCCTGCGCGCGCGGACCGCGCAGCATCCGCCATGCGGCCAGCGCCATCGCCAGGTCCAGCATCCCCTGGGCGAGGCCGAGTCCCCAGTCGAGAACCGTCGTGGCGCTCATGCGAAGATCTCCATCAGCGGGCGTTCGTAGCGGTCCTTCACCCGTCGCACCCATGCGTCCCCGTCCGTGTCGTCGAGCAGGTGCAGGAGCAGGCAGCCGGTGTCGGAATCGTACTGCACCCAGAGCGTGCCCGGCGTGGCCGTGAGGATGATCGACAGGACCGCGAGCCCGAAGGGCTCGCGCAGGTCGAGGGGGATCGTCACGAAGCCGGTGCGCCGTTCGCCGCGCCGGAGTCCGAGGATGATCCGGGCCACGTCGATGTTGGACCGCACCATGTCGTAGAGGACGATGACGGCGAGGCGCGCCAGCGTGGCCGGGGCGCGCACCCGCACGGCCCGGGGCCGCAGCGCCCGCATCACGGCGGGCACCGACAGCCCCACGACGAGCGCCAGCACGGCGTTGCCCGGGGTGAGCGGTGCGTTGAGCAGGAGCCAGGTGGCAGCGAGGGCGGCCGACAGCAGGGGATAGGGCAGGATCCGGCTCACGATCCGGCGCCCTCCAGACCGGCGCCGAGGACGGCGCGGACATAATCCTGCGGTTGCGCGAGCCAGCGGACGGTCTCGTCCGCGTAGGCCAGCGCCGGACCGCCCCAGAGCGCGAGGACCAGGCAGGAAGCGAGCAGGCCGGCCAGCGCCGCGAACTCGGTGGGGCGCAGCACCGGCAACGGGTCGTCGCCCGGAACCCAGAGGCTGTGGATGCCGAGCCGCACCAGCGGCATCAGGGTGCCGAAGCTTGAGAGCGTCAGGGCGGCGATCAGCCACCAGGCCGAGGCCGTGATCGGGCCGGCGGCCAGCCCGGTGAACATCGCGAGCTTGCCGACGAACCCCGCCAGCGGCGGAATGCCGGCCAGCATCACCGTACAGACCAGGAAGAAGCAGCCTAGGATCGCCACCGCCGCCGGAAACACCCGGCCGATCTCGGTGGCATCGGCATCCGCGAAGGGATCGCGGTACTCGTCGGCGAAGACGGGCTGATGGACCTCCGTCGCGGCGCGGCCCCGTTGCAGGATCTCGGCGAGCAGGAACAGGGCACCGGCCGCGAAGGTGGACCCGACGAGGTAGTACAAGGCGCCCGCGAGCGCCCCGTCGCTGCCGGTGCCCAGGGCCGCCAGCACGGTGCCCGACGAGATCATCACCGCGTAGCCCGCCGCGCGGGTGAGATCGCGGGCGGCCAGGATGCCGATCGTCCCGTAGGCCATGGTCGCGAGGCCGGCGGCGAGGATCCAGGCCCGCCCGAAGCCCTGCGACTGTCCGGCCCCGAACAGCAGCAGGCTCAACCGGACCACCACGTAGATTCCGACCTTGCTGAGGATCGCCAGGATCGCGGCCGCGGGGGCGCTGGCCGCCGCGTAGGTCGTTGGCAGCCAGAAGCCGAGCGGCCAGGCGCTGCACTTGATGAGGAAGGCGATGCCCAGCACGGCGCAGCCAATCTCGAACAGGGCCGCCTCCCCCATCTGCGGGGCCGCGAGCCGCCGGGCGAGGTCGGCCATGTTGAGGGTGCCCATGGTGCCGTAGATCAGGCTGACGCCGACGAGGAAGAACAGCGAGGCGACGAGGTTCACGGCGATGTAGCCGAGCCCGGCCCGGATCCGCACCTCGCCCGAACCGTGCAGGACGAGACCGTAGGAAGCGGCCAGCATCACCTCGAAGAACACGAACAGGTTGAACAGGTCGCCGGTGAGGAAGGCGCCGTTCACCCCCATCAGGAGCAGCAGGAACAGGCCGTGGAAGCGCGGCCCCGCCCGGCCCCATCGGGCGAAGGAAAAGACCAGGGCGCACAGGCCGAGCACGCTGGCCAACGCCAGCATCAGGGCCGAGAGCCGGTCCGCCACCAGCACGATGCCGTAGGGCGCGGCCCAGTTGCCGAGGCGGTAGACCAGGGCCGACTCGCCGGCGCGCACGACCAGAAGGAGGGAAACGGCGAGCAGGACCAGCGACGTGGCGAGGCTGAGCCCCGCCTTCAGCCGGCGCCGGCGCTCGTCCATCAGGAACATCATTCCGGCCACGGCGATCGGCAGCACGACGGGCAGCACGACGAGGTGGTCCGACCAGGCGCTGCCAGCGGAGGCATTCATGACGGTCTGGCTCATGGATGCGGAGTCTCGGGCTGCGGCTCGGCCTGATGCGGCTCGCGACCGTCCACATGGTCGCTGCCGGTGATGCCGCGCGCGGCGAGCAGGACGACGAGGAAGAGCGCGGTCAACGCGAAGCCGATCACCAGGGCGGTGAGGACCAGGGCCTGCGGGACGGGATCGTCGACCGAGACGATCTCGGCGCCGGCCCCCAGCACCGGCGGCGCCCCGACCGTCAGCCGCCCCATGGCGAAGATGAACAGGTTGACGGCGTAGCTCAGCAGCGAGATGCCGAGAACCACCTGGAAGGTGCGCGGGCGCAGCATCAGCCAGATGCCGGAGGCGGCGAAGACGCCGATGCCCAGCGACAGCACGATCTCCATCAGGCGCCCTCCCCCTCGGCGGCCCGCTCCGCCTCGGCCTCGGTGGTGCGGGTGCGGCGCAGGGATTGGTGCGCGAGGGCCACGAGCATGAGCGCGCTGGCACCCACCACCAGGATCATGATGCCCAGATCGAACACCAGCGCGCTCGCCACCGGCACCTTTCCGAGGAGCGGCGGCTCCCAATAGCGGAACGAGGCGGTGAGGAACGGGCGGCCGAACAGCCAGGAGCCCGCCCCGGCCAGGACGGCGACCAGGAGGCCGAGCCCGATCCAGCTGATCGGCTGGATGCGCAGGCGCTCCTCCACCCACTGCGCCCCCTGGGCCATGTATTGGAGCATGAAAGCGATGGTGAGCGCGATGC
>JAKONB010000135.1 GCA_022702195.1 Beijerinckiaceae bacterium
TCGGCCGGCGCCCGCGCGGCGTCACCGTCTCGAAGGACGGCAAGGAACTCTTCGTCTGCGCCAGCGACGACGACCGCATCGACGTGCTCGACACGTCGAACGGCAAGGTCGTGCGCTCGCTCCGCTCAGGGCCCGACCCGGAGCAGTTCATCCTCGATAGCTCGGGCAACCCGCTCTACGTCGCGAACGAGGACGACAGCCAAGTCACGATCATCGACATCGAGAAGAACAAAGTGCTGGCCGAGGTGCCGGTCGGCGTCGAGCCGGAGGGGATGGGCTTGTCGCCGGATGGGAAGATCCTGGTCAATACCTCCGAGACGACCAACATGGCCCACTTCATCGACACGAAGACCTTCCAGGTCATCGACAACGTGCTGGTGGATGCGCGGCCCCGCTTTGCCGAGTTCACCACCGACGGGAAGCTCCTGTGGGTCTCGTCCGAGGTCGGCGGGACGGTGAGCGTCATCGACGTCGCCGCCCGCCGGGTGATCAAGAAGATCACCTTCAAGATCCCGAGCGTAAACGACGAGGCGATCCAGCCGGTGGGCATCCGCATCACGAAGGACGGCAGCAAGGCCTTCGTGGCGCTCGGCCCGGCCAACCGCATCGCGGTGGTGGATGCCAAGACCTACGCGGTGGAGAAGTACCTGCCCGTGGGCCAGCGCGTCTGGCAGCTCGCCTTCACCCCGGACCAGAAGCTGCTGTTCTCCACCAACGGCTCCTCCAACGACGTGTCGGTGGTGGATGTCGAGGCCGCCAAGGTGGTGAAAAGCATCCCGGTGGAGCTGCTGCCCTGGGGCGTGGCGATCTCGCCCAACTGAGTTTCGAGACGCGCGCCGGCCTTTGGGGACCGGCGTGCGACGCTGCAATGGCGACCGCCCCAAGGCGGCGAACGGGAGGATCGGCGGACGTGATGACACGAACGATGCGCGCGGCGGCCCTCGGCCTCGCGGCCTGGATGATGGCCGGACCGGCCACGGCCCTCGACCTCACGAAGAAGCGCTCCAACCTGCCGGACCTCGTCCTCGGCAACGAGGAGGGCAACGATTTCGTGGTCGAGAACAAGGAGATCGAGCTCGAATCCGGCAAAGCCTACCGCCTGCGGATCGTCGCCAAGGGGCGGCAGGAATACAAGTTCTACGCCACCGAGTTCTTCCGCAACATCTGGTTCAACCAGATCGTGATCCAGCACCTGGAGATCCATGGCAGCGGACCGCCGGACCATCTCGAATTCGACGATCCGGGCGAGATCGCCATCGAGTTCGTGGCGATCAAGCCCGGCGAGTATCCCTGGTCGGTCCATGGGCTCGAGGCCAAGGGCATGACCGGCACGTTCATCGTGAAGTAGGAGACCTGCGTGCGCCTCCTCTTCGCCATCGCGACGATCCTCCTCGCCGGCTCGGCCTGGGCCGACGACCGGGCCGCCTGCCTGGACGGCATCGCCATGATCAAGGCCGAACTGACCAAGACCCCGTCCGAGACCGTCGCGCCCAAGCTGAAGAAGGCCCTGCGGGTGGCCGAGCGCGAGCTGGGGGAGGGCGAGTTCGACGAGTGCCTCGACGCCGTCGGCGACGCCAAACGTGCCCTCCGATGAGTGAGAGCGCCGCCCTCGACGTCGCCCAGGTGAGCCATCGCTTCGGCACCCGCAGCGCCCTGGCGGACGTCGCGCTGCGCGTCGAGCGCGGGCACTTCACCGCCCTGCTCGGCCCCAACGGCGCGGGCAAGACGACGCTGTTCTCGGTGATCACCCGGCTCTACGCGAACCAGGAGGGCCGGGTCTCGATCCTCGGCCACGCCCTCGACCGGGAGCCGTCCCGGGCGCTGGCGCGCCTCGGCGTGGTGTTCCAGGCCCGCACCCTCGACACCGATCTCACCGTCGCGCAGAACCTGCTCTATCATGCCAGCCTGCACGGGATCACCCGCCGGGCCGCCAAGGCGCGGATCGCCACGCTCCTCGACCGGGTGGGGCTGGCCGACCGGCGCGACGACAAGGTCCGCACCCTCTCGGGCGGCCAGTCCCGCCGCATCGAGATCGCCCGCTCCCTCGTGCACGAGCCGCGGCTGCTGCTCCTCGACGAGCCCACCGTGGGCCTCGACCTCGAATCCCGCGCCGACATCGTCCGGATCGTCCGCGCCCTGGTGCGCGAGGAGGGCCTGTCGGTCCTCTGGGCCACGCATATCTTCGAGGAGATCGAGGCGGGGGACGACGCGGTGATCCTGCACAAGGGCCGCATCGTCGCGCGCGGCACCGCCGGCTCCATCGCGCAGGGGGGCGAATCCCTGGAGGCCGCGTTCCGCCGCCTCGTCGCCGAACCACCCAGGCAGGCCGCATGAGTTCGACGCCCCGTCCCCACGCGGCGCCCGCGCCGGCGCCGCATCTCGGCCGCCTCGACGCGGTGGGCTACCTCATCTGCCTCGGCGGGATCGTCCGGCGCGAATTGCTGCGGTTCTTCAATCAGAAGGAGCGGTTCTTCTCGGCGCTGGTGCGCCCGCTCGTGTGGCTGTTCATCTTCGCGGCGGGGTTTCGCAACACGCTCGGCGTCTCCATCGAGCCGCCCTACCAGACCTACGTGCTCTACGAGGTCTACGTGGTGCCGGGGCTGGCGGTGATGATCCAGCTGTTCAACGGCATGCAATCCTCGCTCTCGATGGTCTATGACCGCGAGGTCGGCTCGATGAAGGTGCTGCTCACCAGCCCCTATCCGCG
>JAKONB010000149.1 GCA_022702195.1 Beijerinckiaceae bacterium
ATCCGGGGCCGGGGCCGGCCCCTCTCCTCCGCACGCCTGCTCCCGGCCCTGCGGAAGGGAACCCAGGGCAAGGCCGCCGACGTGCGGGCCTTCAGCACCACCGAGATCCTGGTGAAGACCCGGAAGCCGCGCCCGGTGAACACCGACGGGGAACTCTCCACCTACACCCCGGCGCATTTCAAGCTCCTGCCCAAGGCGGTGCGGATCATCTCGCCCCCTTCGGCGGCCCGGCCCGGCACCGTGAGCGACGGCCATACGGTCTGACGCCTTCGCGTCCCGCCCCCTCCCCTGCATTTCCGCCCTGCCCGGGGGATCAGTCCCCGGGCCGCGTCAGCCGCGAGACCGCACGTGGATCAGATCCTTCCCCTTCTCTCCGACCCCACCGCCTGGGTGGCGCTCGCCACCCTCATCGTGATGGAGGTAGTGCTCGGCGTCGACAACCTCATCTTCATCTCGATTCTCACCAACAAGCTGCCGGCCGACCAGCAGACGCGGGCGCGGCGCATCGGCATCGGCCTCGCGCTGATCCTGCGGCTCGGCCTGCTCGGCACCGTCGCCTACATTGTCCACCTGACGCAGCCGGTCTTCACGCTCTTCGGCCAGGCCCTGTCCTGGCGGGATCTCATCCTCATCGGCGGCGGCCTGTTCCTGCTGTGGAAGGCCACCAAGGAGATCCACCACAGCGTCGATCCGGAACCCCAGGAGAAGCCGGGCGCCTCCGCGAGCCTCGGCTTCGCGGCGGCCATCGGCCAGATCCTGGTTCTCGATCTCGTCTTCTCCATCGACAGCATCATCACCGCCGTGGGCATGACCGAGCACGTGCCGATCATGGTGGTGGCGGTGATCGTCGCCGTCACCGTGATGCTGCTGGCCGCCGAGCCGCTGTCCCGCTTCATCGCCGCCAACCCGACCGTGGTGATGCTGGCTTTGGGCTTCCTCATCATGATCAGCATGACGCTGATCGCCGAAGGGTTCGGGGCGCATGTGCCGAAGGGCTACATCTACACCGCCATGGCGTTCTCGGCCGGCGTCGAGGGCCTGAACATGATGGCCCGGCGGCGCCGGCGGGGCCAATCCGGAACAGCCTGATTCCGGCTCGCTGACCGTTTCACGGGAAAACAGATAAAAGGCCCGACCGGTCGTCCGGTCGGGCCTTTTCCGTGGGACACTCGGGATAGGCTGGTCCTACAGGATCGGGTCCCGGAACGCGGCCTCCTCGCGGGCGCAGACGGCTTGATCGGGGGCCGTTCCGCCCGCCGCCAGCAGCTTGCCGAGTTCCACGCGGGTCCGTTCGAGGTCCGAGCGGAAGGCGGCGTCGCCCTGGAGCGCGGCGAAGACGGCGCTGCCGGTGGTGCGCCCGGCCTGGATGTCGCTCATCCAATGGACGCCGCAGACCACCCGGCTCTCGCCATAGGCGCGGGCGCGCAGGAAGAACTGCGTCGCCTTCTCGGGCACCAGGGCCGCCATGATCGAGGCGTAGGTCCAGCTCTGCGTGGCGTGGCTGGAGGGGAAGCTGTAGGCGTTGCCGAGTTCGGCGGTGCGCATCACGCAGATCTCGGCCTCGTTGCCGACGAAGGGACGCAGGCGGCGGTAATGCTCCTTGGGGCCGCGCGTGGCGCGCGAAATGTCGAGGCGGACGCGCTCCAGCAGGGTCATCAGCGTGGGCGCGCGCGTCTGGTCGATGCGCTGCCCCAGCACGCAGGCGAAATCCTCGAGGATCGCCGAGGCGCCGTCGGCGACGTCGGTGGTGGCCAGATCCCAGCGGGGAGTCCCCTTCAGCGACCGCGTGGCGGCGAAGGCGGCCTTGTCGGCGGCCTCGGCAGCGGATTGCCCGCGTGGCGGCGAGGGCAGGATCGCCACCATGTCGGGGGCGGCGGCCTCGCTGAGATAGGGCGTGCGCGCGGGCTTGCCCGGCACCATCGGGGTCGTGGCGACGGACGGGGCCGAAATGGGCTTCGGGGGCGCCTCCTCCGCCCGCACCGATCCGGGCAGGAACGCGGTAGCGACCAGGGCGAAGGCGAGGGGCAGGCGGGCCATCGGCGTCTCTAAACTCTCGAAGCTGCGAGGAGGAAGCGATTGGGAACCTTGGGGTTCCCGAACGACCGGGATGTGACAGTGCCATCCTGCGGTCCCGTTCCTGAACGGGCGCCGAGCGCGTCGCGGCCGGGGCTCAGGCGGCCTCGCGGATCGCCGCCGCCACCTCGCCGGGATATTCCTCGTGCGGGGCGAGGGCGCCGGGGATCGCCGCCCGGGTCACGTGGCCGGTGGCGATGAGCGCATCCATCTCGGCGCCGGAGCGGCGCGGGGCGCGCTCGGGTCGCAGCACCAGGATCGGCGGCAGGCCGGCATCGCCGAACAGGTCGAGGAAGTCCTTGCGGGTCTCGTAGGGATCGAGGCCGCCGGTGACGAAGGCGGCGGTGCCGAAGCGTCCGCCGATCTGACGGGTGACCGCGTGCTTGTCGGCGATCACCCCGGGGGTGACGTGGGCGGGGTCCGCGTAGACATGGGCGCGCATCATCCGGCCGATGATCGGCCGGCTGATGTTGATGCGGTAGAGGGCATCGCCCAGGAGCGGCGTCTCGATGGCGCGGCGGATGCCGGCGATCAGACCCTTGCGCTCCGGCCCCATCGCGGTGGGCAGCGGTCCGCGCCAGGTGGGGGCCACCAGGACGAGGCGCCCGAACAGGCCCGGATGCCGGCGCGCCGCCGCCACGAGATAGGGCGCCGCGTGGCCGGCCGCGACCCCGAGGGCGTAGGGACCCGGCAGGGTCTCGATCAGCGCGTCCAGGAAGGCGTGCATCGTGGCCGGATTCATCGGGATCCGGGCGCGCTGGTGGTCGCCGAAGCCCGGCCAGTCGGGCACGAGGCAGCGATGGTCGTGGCCGAGATGGCGGGCGAGCGCCCGCATCTCCACCCGCGCCGAGATCGAGGACAGGGCCGGCAGCAGCAGGGCGTCGGGGCCGCTCCCGATCACGTCGCAGGGGGTGGGCACGCCGCGCCCCTCGAGCTTCAGGACGAGGCCGCGGGAGGCATGGGCCGGTTCGATCATCGCTCGCATCCTCTCGGGCTGTCCCGCTGGTGGGCCGTCCGGGACAGGATGACCGCCGCGCCGGCCAAGACGATGCGGTGCGGTGCCCCGGTGGGGCACCGCAGATGGGCGCCCCGTGGGGGAGGCTCAGGTGCGCAGCAGCTCGTTGATGGCGGTCTTGGCGCGGGTGCCGGCATCCACGCGCTTGACGATGATGGCGCAGTACAGGCCCGGGCCGGGCGTGCCGTCCGGCAGGTCCTTGCCGGGGGTCGTGCCCGACACCACCACCGAGTAGGGCGGCACCCGGCCATACATGACCTCGCCGGTGGTGCGGTCGATGATCTTGGTGGAGGCGCCGATATAGACGCCCATGGAGAGCACGCTGCCCTCGCCCACGATCACCCCCTCGGCCACCTCGGCGCGGGCGCCGATGAAGCAATTGTCCTCGATGATCACCGGGTTGGCCTGGAGCGGCTCGAGCACCCCGGCGATGCCGGCGCCGCCGGAGATGTGGCAGTTCTTGCCGACCTGGGCGCAGGAGCCGATCGTCACCCAGGTATCCACCATCGTGCCCTCGCCCACATGGGCGCCGAGGTTGATGAAGGAGGGCATCAGCACCGCGCCCGGCGCGATGTAGGAGCCGCGCCGCACGACGCAGCCCGGCACGGCGCGGAAGCCCGCCTCGCGAAAATGCTTCTTCTTCCAGCCCTCGAACTTCGACGGCACCTTGTCCCACCAGGTGGCCCCTTCGGGGCCGCCATGGATGATCTCCATGTCGTTGAGGCGGAAGGACAGCAGCACCGCCTTCTTGAGCCACTGGTTCACCTGCCAGTCGCCGCCCTCCTGTTTCTCGGCCACCCGCGCGTTGCCCGAATCGAGCAGGTCGAGGGCCGCCTCCACCGCGTCGCGCACGGCGCCCTTGGTCCCGGTGTCGATGCCGGCCCGTTCCTCCCAGGCGGTCTCGATCGTGGTGGCGAGGTCGGCGTGGGACATGTCGGCTTCCGGGGGGTGGGATCGGGACCCCGTCCTTACAAAAGGCGGTCGCGCCTGTCACCTCGCCCGTCGGCCTCGCCCGTCAGCCCGGCGCGTGGCCCCCGCCCGGGCCGATCGCGTCGAACCGGGCGCGGATGCCCTCGAGATCGCGGGAGAGGGCGGCGAGATCCTCCGCCAGTTCCGCATGGATCGCCCGGGCCGCGTCGGGAAATTCCGCGAGCACCCGCCGCATCAGGGTCGGGGTGATGCGCATCACCTCGGCGGCCGTGACCGCATGGGCGTCGCAGGGGCGCTCGCCGGTGAGGAACAGGGCGAGGCGGCCGATCAGCCCCGAGCGGCCGACCGTCACCGGATCGGCCCCGGGCCGGCGCGGCGCCAGCGCGATGGTGCCCGACAGCACCACGAAGCCGCCCTCCGCCCGCTCGTCGCGGGCGAACAGGCGATGGCCCGGACCCAGGCTGCGCCGCTCGGCGGCGAAGGAGAGCAGCCGCAGGGCGTCGCGGTCCAGGAACCCGAACAGCGGCGCGGCCTTCAGGATGGCGATGTTCTCGTCGAGCCCCAAAATGTCCCCGCTGCACGCATGTCCGGCGCGGGCGAGCTTAGCCGAGGCGCCGGGCCGGCGATATCCCGCGCCGTCAGGGCGTGCCGCGAAACCCGGTCAGGGCAGCAGCTTGTAGCCGCCGCCCTCGGTGACGAGGATCGCCGCCAGCGTCGGGTTCGGCTCGATCTTCTGGCGCAAACGGTAGATGTGGGTCTCGAGGGTGTGGGTGGTCACCTGCGCGTTGTAACCCCAGACCTCGGCGAGCAGCGTCTCGCGGCCCACCACCTCGCGGCCGGCCCGGTAGAGGAAGCGCAGGATCGCGGTCTCCTTCTCGGTGAGCTTCAGCTTCGAGCCGCGGTCGCCCACCAGAAGCTTGGCGCCGGGGCGGAACGTGTAGGGGCCGATCTGGAAGACCGCGTCCTCGCTCGCCTCGTGGCTGCGCAGATGGGCGCGGATGCGGGCGAGCAGCACCGCGAACTTGAACGGCTTCGTGACGTAGTCGTTGGCGCCGGCCTCCAGCCCCTCGACGGTGTCGTCCTCGGAATCCTGGGCGGTGAGCATGATCACCGGGCCGCGATAGCCGCTGCGGCGCATGGCCCGCACCGCTTCGCGCCCATCCATGTCGGGCAGGCCGACATCCATCACGGTGAGGTCGACGCGCCCGTCGACCACGCTGGCGATGGCGCTGGCCGCATCGGCGACACCCAACGTCGTGAACTCGTCGTAGAGGTCGAGCTGCTCGATGAGCGTCTCGCGCAAGGCGGCATCGTCGTCACAGATGAGCAGGCGATGGGTGTTGGGCATCGGCCGGAAGTCTTTCAGGCAACGAACGGAATCGCGTCGAACGACGCCGGTCCCGCGAACGGGTTCGAGGAAGCCGGCCCCAGGCTGGGCCGAGCGGTCAGCGGAAGGTGGGATTCAGGCGTCGAACGCGCCGAAGCCAACGCTTTCCATGGTGTCAAAGGTCTTGTCGATCCGCAGATACGATTCGGAAGACCAAAAAGTTTCAAAGTTGTTGCGATGAACATCGCGCCGTCGTGATCCCGGTCTGGTCCCCCTGCGGCGACGACGCGATAAGAGGACCGCGAAACACCCGCCCACCGCCCCGTGCCGCGCGAGGCGGACTGGCACCGGGCGGTTTGTGAGAGACACGCAGCATGGCCATGACGCGACCCCCGAAGCCGGTGCGCAAGCGAACCACCCTCGCCCGATTGCGGGTTCGCCCGCTGGTCGGGGACCGGACCCGTGGCCATCTGCTGGCCGGGCCGGTGGTGATCCCCTGCGCCCTCGGGCGGTCCGGCCTGACCCGGCGCAAGCGCGAGGGGGACGGCGCCTCGCCCTGCGGGGCCTTCCGCCTGCGGATCGGCTTCTACCGGCCGGACGTGTTCGCCGCTCGGCCCCGCAGCGCCCTCCCCCTGCGGCCAACCCGGCCGCAGGACGGCTGGTGCGACCAGGCGGAGGACCGGCGCTACAACCGCCCCCTCGCCCTGCCCTGCCCCGGCGTGAGCGCCGAGCGGATGTGGCGGGCGGACGGGCTCTACGACGTGGTGATCGACCTCGACTACAATCGCGGCCCGATCCGGCCGCGGCGCGGCTCGGCGATCTTCCTGCATTGCGCGCGGCCGGGCTACGTGCCGACGGAAGGCTGCGTCGCGCTGCGACGCGCGGATCTGGTGCGGCTGCTGCGCCGCATCGGTCCGGCAACCCGCCTGCGGATCGGCTGACGGCGCCATCCCGTCTCAGGCCCGGGCCGGCAGCGCGCCCGACGGCGCGGGGGGCGGCGGCGCCCGCCTCGGCAGGGTCAGGATCGCAAGGGCGGCGAGCAGACACAGGAGCCCGGCGGCGAAGAAGGCCGGCAGGTAGCTCGCCAGGGCGGTGCGCGACACGCCGGCGCCGTAGGCGATCGCCGCCGCGCCGAGCTGGTGCCCGGCGAAGACCCATCCGAAGACCAGATTGGCCCGCTCACGCCCGAACCGCGCGGCAACGAGCCGGACGGTGGGGGGCACCGTGGCGATCCAGTCGAGCCCGTAGAAGACCGCGAACAGCGATAGGCCCACGAAGGAGAAATCCGAGAACGGGAGAAACAGCAGCGAGAGGCCGCGCAGGCCGTAATACCAGAACAAGAGCCAGCGATTGTCGTAGCGGTCCGACAGCCAGCCCGAGGCCACGGTGCCGACGAAGTCGAACACCCCCATGGCCGCCAGCACGCTCGCCCCCTGGACCGGGCCGATGCCGTAATCGGCGCAGAGCGGGATGAAATGGGTCTGGATCAGGCCGTTGGTGCTGGCGCCGCAGATGAAGAACGTGCCGAACAGGACCCAGAACACGCGGGTGGCCGCCGCCTCGCGCAGGGCGGCGATGGCACCGCCGGCGCTGGGAGCCGGACCTCCGGCCGCGGCGACCGGCGCCGTCTCGCCGTAGGGGGCGAGCCCGACATCCTCGGGCCGGTCGCGCATCAGCGCCAGGACGGCGAGGGCCGCCACCATCAGAAGGGCGCAGATCGCCAGGAGCGCGGCCCGCCATCCCAGCCGCTCGGTGAGGCTGGCGAGCAGGGGCAGCACCACGAGCTGGCCGGTGGCCGAACTGGCGGTGAGCAGGCCGACCACGAGGCCGCGCCTGTGGGAGAACCAGCGCGTCGCCACCGTGGCGCCGAGCACCAGGGCGGTGAGCCCCGTGCCGATGCCGACGATCACCCCCCAGAGCAGGACGAGCTGCCAGACCCGGCTCATCCCCAGGGAGGCCAGCAGGCCGCCGGCGATCAGCGTCAGCGCGATCAGCACGATGCGGCGCGGGCCGTAGCGGTTCATCAGGGCGGCGGCGAACGGACCCATCAGCCCGAACAGCACGAGGCGGACCGCCAGGGCCGACGCGATCGTCGCCGTGTCCCAGCCGAATTCCTTCTGGAGCGGCAGGATCAGAACGCCGGGCGCGCCCACCGCCCCGGCGGTCACCAGCATGGTCAGGAAGGTGACGGCCGCGACCACCCAGCCGTAATGGATTCCCCGGCGCGCGAACGCGCCCGCGAGGACATCCGACGATGTGACCTGCTGCCCGACCATGGGTCTCGCTCCGTGCGCAAGCGCCGATTGGTGCAATAGGCGTATGCACACCCTTTGAACAGGCGTCGTCATCGGGGGATCGATGCGACACCGGATGATCTGCTAAGGCGGGACCGCGCGTCCGTCTCCGGTGCCACGGCCGGGCTGGCGAAGATCCCGGATTTTCTGCGGGTCCGGGGGCCAGGATCGGTCCCACTCCGTCCTCTCCCCGACCGGACGCGATCGTGATCGGCTGGCCCGGGAACCGGCTTGCCGGGAGGGGCTTCGCTCCCAGGGGCTCGGAACGGAACCGATATGGACGAAGAACGCGCCGTGACGGCCTCAGCCTCGGACGGGGCCTGTCATTGTCTCGCCGTCCGCCAGGGGGCGCGCCAGCTCACGCGGCTCTACGATCGCCACCTCGCACCGACGGGGTTGCGGGCGACGCAATACGCCCTGCTGCGCAGGCTGAGCCGCCTCGGTCCGGTCTCGATCAATGCCCTGGCCGAGGCCATGGTGATGGACCGCACCACCATGGGCCGCGCCCTGCGCCCGCTGCAGCGGACCGGCCTCGTGGCCATCGACCCCGGCCCGGATGGCCGGACCCGAGCGCTCAGGCTCACGGATGATGGGAGGACGCGGGTCGCCTCGGCCGTGCCGTTCTGGCGGGAGGCCCAGGCCGCGTTCGAGGCGCAATACGGCGCGCAACGCGCCCAGGATCTGAACGCGGCCATGGCGCGGGTGGTGGCCACCGTTCCGGGGTGAGATCAATCCCGGCGGGGGCGCTCGCCGAAGATGGCGGTGCCGACCCGGACATGGGTCGCGCCCATCTGGATCGCGGCCGGGTAATCGGCGCTCATGCCCATCGACAGGATGGGCAGGTTGTGACGGTCCGCGATGCGGGCGAGCAGGGCGAAATGGGCCGACGGGGGCGCCTCGGCGGGGGGGATGCACATCAGGCCCTGGATCGCGAGGCCGTGCGTGTCGCGACACTCGGCCAGGAGCACGTCGACCTGGGCGGGGGAGACCCCGGCCTTCTGCGGCTCGTCGCCGGTATTGACCTGGATCAGGAGCTTCGGCGCGCGCCCGCAGCGCGCGATCTCCTTGGCCAGGGCGGCGGCCAGCGAGAGCCGGTCGAGCCCGTGGATCACGTCGAACAGCTCCACCGCCTCGCGCGCCTTGTTGGACTGGAGCGGACCCACGAGGTGCAGCTCCACGTCGGGGAAGCGCTCGCGCAGGGCGGGCCATTTCGCCCGTGATTCCTGGACGTAGTTCTCCCCGAAGATCCGGTGCCCCGCCTCGAGGGCCGGCACGATGCCCTCGGCGGCGATGAGCTTGGAGACGGCTACGAGCTGGACCGAGGCCGGGTCGCGCTCGGAATCCTCAGCCGCCTGCCGGATCTGGGCGCGCACCGCGTTCAGCCCCAGCACGACGTCGGCGGCGAAGGGGTGAGCGCTCGGGTGGGGCGAATCGGCCATGGTCTCGTTTTCTCGTGCGTGCGGCGTGTCCGCCCGGGGATGATCCTTCCGAACGCGCTTCGCAAGGCGAGGCTCCCATCTCGGCCGACGTGTTGACCGGCCGACATCCCGTGGTAGTCCGGCGGCCGACCTCCTTGCCGGGCGTGCCGCCACGCCGCCCGCCTCCTCCATCGAACGGCGTCCGGCCATGACCAACCCTGCCCGCCCCATTGCTCCCGAGCGCTACAACGCCAAGGAGACCGAGCCGCGCTGGCAGGAGGCCTGGAACGCGGCGTCGATCTACCGGACCTCCAACGCGGACGGGCGCCCGAAATACTACGTGCTGGAGATGTTCCCCTACCCGTCCGGGCGCATCCACATGGGCCA
>JAKONB010000171.1 GCA_022702195.1 Beijerinckiaceae bacterium
CCTGACGGATTTCGCGCGCTGGTATGCGCGGCCGGGGACGCCGAAAGTTGCGGTGACCGGCAGCTACGACGCGGCGGCGAAAACCTATCGTCTCGCTTTCCGCCAGACTGTCCCCGGGCGCAGCGACGGCCCTCCCCTGGTGATCCCCGTGGCGCTCGGTCTGGTGGGCGCGCACGGGGCCATCCCGGCCGTGAGCGACCGCGTCAAGGATGGACTCTTCGTCCTGTCCGAGGCCACCGAGACGCTGACTTTCACGGGCGTCGCGGAGGCGCCGGTGCCGTCGCTGTTTCGCGGCTTCTCGGCACCGGTCCGGGTCGAGATGGCGATGAGCGATGCCGAGCGCCTGATCCTGCTGCGACACGATTTGGATCCATTCAACCGCTGGCAGGCGGCCCAGAACCTCGCCATGCGTCTCCTGGTGGAACGGACGTCCGACGGCGCGCCGATGGCCGACGATGCGGGGCCGGACGCGGATGCCTTCGTGGCTGCCCTCGGTGCCTTTCTGGACGCGGAGGCGCTGGCTGATCCGGCCTTCGCGGCCCTCATCCTCGGACTGCCGAGCGAGGGCGACGTGGCGGGCGAGATCGGTAACCAGATTGATCCCGATGCAATTCACGCGGCCCGCGTCACCCTGCGCCGCCATGTCGGCCGTGGTCTGATGGATCGGCTGCGTGGCCTGCACGAAGCCCTGGCGGACCCGGCTGGCACGCCGTTCAGCCCGGAGGCCGCTGCGGCCGGTCGGCGCGCCCTGCGCAACACGGCCCTCGACCTCATCGCGGCCGCGGACCCAGGGGCCGGTGCCGCCCTGGCCGCCGCACAGGTCTCCGCCGCGACCATGACCGACCGGCTCGCCGCCCTCTCCGTCCTCGCGCTGATCCCCGGCCCGGCCCGCGAGACGGCGCTCGCGGATTTTGCGGAGCGCTATCGCGACGAGCCCCTGGTGCTCGACAAGTGGTTCACGATCCAGGCGACGATCCCGGAAGCCGGCACCCCGGAGCGCGTCGCCGCGCTCCAGGCCCATACGGCCTTCGCGATGACCAATCCCAACCGGGTGCGCGCGCTGATCGGCAGCTTCAGCATGAGCAATCCCACACAGTTCAACCGGCCGGACGGGGCGGGCTACACGCTGGTCGCCCAGGCGATCCTCACCCTTGACAAGACCAATCCGCAGATCGCCGCCCGCCTCCTGACGGCCTTCGGGTCCTGGCGGATGCTTGAGCCGGGACGCCACGATCAGGCCGCGGTCACGCTTCGGGACATGCGCGCGATGGCGGGCCTCTCGCGCGACGTGGACGACATCCTCACCCGAACCCTCGGACGCTGAGCCAAGTCTTTCCGAAACCACATCTTTTGTCGGCTGTATCGCTGTGCGGGATCGCCGCCACACTGATAAAATTGTCAAGGATTCCCCTCAGAAAATCGTGGACAAATCCCCTGTGGAAAGGTTGAATTGAATACGATTCGAAGCGTGACCGTCAGCACGTCCTCCACCGACTCACTTCCTACCCGCGGGGTTAGATCATGCTGGAGGCGGATTCCGCTTCCCTCTCCGCGCGTGCGGATACGATCCTCGGCATCCACCGGCCCCAGAAGGCTGCGCATGTCCGGTTCGTTCAGGCGGAAACCTGGCTTCGCTTCGCGCTGCCGGCCCTGTTCACAACATTCCTCATTTGTCTCGCGGGGGTGGCCACCTTGCTGTTGCAAGGTCAGCGCGAGGATGTGATTCGGGCCGCGGTGACTGACGTGGATGCGGTGACGCGGCTCGCCGTCGCCGCGATCGCCCATGCGGAGACGAGCGGCGGCGACGCCGCGGCGAATCTCCAGCGGCAACTGAGCGACCTTCTTCCCAACGGTCTGCTGCATACCGGGCGGCAGATCCTGGTCGTCTCGCCCAACGACGCCATCATCGCCGCCAATCCGCCCCTTCCGGGGCCGGCCCGCACCCTGACGGAACATGTCGGCGAGATGCAGGCACTCACGACCTTGAGCGAGCGCGCCGGCGTCATGACCCTCACCCTGGCCAATGGCGAGACCGCTATCGGAGCGATCCGCACGCTGCCGGCCGGTCGCGGGCAGGTGGCGGTGCTGCAACCGCTCACCGAGATCACCGCCGCCTGGAGCGCGCGCATGCGCAACCAAGCGATCCTGTTGGGCGCCGCCGCCCTGGTGATCGTCGGAACCGGCATCGCCTACGCCCTTCAGACCCGCCGCGCCCACGCCGTCGACCGGGTCTGCGAGGAGATCAAGCAGCGCCTCGACACCGCCCTCGGACGCGGTCGCTGCGGACTCTGGGACTGGGACATTCCCCGTGGCCGCATCTACTGGTCAGATTCGATGTATGCGCTGCTCGGCTACAAGCGCGAGCGTGAGTTCCTGTCCTTCGGAGACATCAACGCCCTGGTCCATCCGGATGACGGAGACCTCTACAGTCTCGCGCGCCACCTCGCCGCCAGCCAGTCCACGGTGGACCATGAATTCCGGATTCGCAGCGTCACGGGCAATTGGATCTGGATGCGGATGCGGGCGGAGATCGTGCCAGACTCGGTCGATGGCGGACGACACCTCGTGGGCATCGCCCTCGATGTCACCGAGCAGCGTCATCTCGCCGAGCAGAACGCCACCGCCGACATGCGCCTGCGCGACGCCGTGGAGGCGATCTCCGAGGCCTTCGTCCTGTGGGACACCGGCAACCGCCTCGTCCTGTGCAACTCGAAATTCCGCCACCTTCATGCCCTAAGCCCAGACGACGCGGTGCCGGGCCGGCGCTACGCCGAGATCATGGGCCGGGGCGTGCTGCCCCCGATCCGCCGCGAATTGCGGGACGTCGACAGTGCCGGCGCCACCTCGCGGACCTTCGAGGCGGAACTCACCGATGGGCGTTGGCTCCAGATCAGCGAGCGCCGCACCAAGGATGGCGGCTACGTCTCGGTGGGCACCGACATC
>JAKONB010000187.1 GCA_022702195.1 Beijerinckiaceae bacterium
CGGCGGTGAAGCGGCCCTCGAAGTGGCGGCGCACGCCCTCGCGGCTCATGGTCTTGACCCGGTGCACGGCCTCGACGGCGTCGTCCATGGTCTCGCACAGGACGCCGGAGACGCCATCGGCGATCACCTCCGGTACCGAGCCGTTGCGGAAGGCGATCACCGGCGTGCCGGCCGACATCGCCTCGATCATCACGAGGCCGAAGGGCTCCGGCCAGTCGATCGGGAAGGCCAGCGCCAGGGCGTTGCCGAGGAAGTCTTTCTTCTGATCCTCGTTGATCTCGCCGATGAACTCGACGAGCGGGTGGTGGATCATCGGCTCGATGACCTCGTCCCAGTAATCCTGGTCGGCCTTGTCGACCTTGGCGGCGATCTTCAGGGGCACGCCGGAGCGGATCGCCATCTCGATGGCGCGGTCGGGCCGCTTCTCGGGCGAGATGCGGCCGAGGAAGGCGAGGTAGCCGCCCTTGGCTTCGGGATAGAACGGGCAGTTCCGGGCCGGCAGGCCGTGATGGATGGTGGAGAGCCAGCGGACGTTCTCCGGCATCGGATCACGCTTGTTGTCGGAGATCGACACCAGGGGCATGCCCGTGAACGTCCGGTAGACCGGCATGAAATCCGGCACGTCGAGGCGACCATGCATCGTCGTGAGGCACTTGTGGTTCAAGTCCTCGAACATCGGATATTGCAGCAGGTCGATGTGGAAATGCAGGATGTCGAATTCGTGCGCCCGCTTGTGCACGTGATGCAGCATGGCGAGGTGGCTGGCCGTATGATCGCGATAGCCCAGGAGCCGCAAACCCTCGGGGGCGCAGGCGGCCAACTTGGCTGACGTCTCGGAATCGCCGCTCGCGAAGAGGGTGACGTCGTGGCCCTGGCGAACGAGTTCTTCCGTGATCCAAGACACCACGCGCTCTGTGCCACCATAGAACTTCGGCGGAACGGCTTCCGAAAGGGGAGCGATCTGAGCAATGCGCACGAAGTGTCTCCTGTGGGGTCGAATGTTGCGCCGACCTAACGCGATCCGGCCTGAGTGGGACATGAACGAAACCCACGGCCAAGGTTCTGGTTCCCTGCTTATGGCGCCATCCCGGGGCCGGCCGCCATTGGCCTCTTCGCGCGGGCGCGAGATGTCCCCGCAATCCCTCGCCCCGCGATCCGTCCCCGAGGCCCGACCCGGGCGCGATGACAGGGCGGGGACCCCGCCGGGACACCGGACCTGCGCGGATCGGTCGTGTTGCGGCGGGGGCTTCGACCCCTACTTGAAGGGCATGCCAGGATTTGTGCGACGCACGGTGCCCTTGTCCTCCTTCGGGGCCTCGTCTAAGCCTCCGGCCGACGCAGACTGGCATTGGAGCAATTCCATCCGGCCGGTGATGCGCAAGACGCGGCGTTGGCCCGCGAGCACGAGGGGTCTCCCATGACAGGCCTTCTGGCAGATTACCTGCCGCTGATCGTCTTCATCGGCGTATCGCTGTTCATCGCGGTCGCTCTTCTGGTGGCTCCGTTCCTCGTGGCCTACAACAGTCCCGATCCGGAGAAGCTCTCGGCGTACGAGTGTGGCTTCAACGCCTTCGATGACGCGCGCATGAAATTCGATGTGCGCTTCTATCTCGTCGCGATCTTGTTCATCATCTTCGATCTCGAAGTCGCTTTCCTCTTCCCGTGGGCGATCACCTTCGGGGAGCTCGGCTGGTTCGGCATGTGGTCGATGATGGCCTTCCTCGGGGTTCTGACGGTCGGCTTCGTCTACGAGTGGCGCAAGGGCGCCCTCGAATGGGACTAGCGTCCCGAATCAGCCGGTCCGTTCGAATCCGTCTTCGTGAAGCCTGATCCCGAGAAACCGATGGCCTTCAGCCCCGACCTCTCCCGCGCCCCCGCGATCGCCCCCGCGCCCAAGGGGATCATCGATCCCAATACCGGCCGGCCGATCGGCGCGGACGATCCGACCTTCCTGTCCATCAACAGTGAATTGGCCGATCGCGGCTTCCTGGTGACCTCCACCGACGACCTCATCAATTGGGCCCGCACCGGCTCGCTGATGTGGATGACCTTCGGTCTCGCCTGCTGCGCCGTCGAGATGATGCAGATGTCGATGCCACGCTACGATTGCGAGCGTTTCGGCTTCGCCCCGCGCGGTTCGCCGCGCCAGTCCGACGTGATGATCGTGGCTGGCACGCTCACCAACAAGATGGCCCCCGCCCTGCGCAAGGTCTACGACCAGATGCCGGAGCCGCGCTACGTCATCTCGATGGGCTCCTGCGCCAACGGCGGCGGCTACTACCACTACTCCTACTCGGTGGTGCGTGGCTGCGACCGGGTGGTGCCGGTGGACATCTACGTGCCCGGCTGCCCGCCCACGGCGGAGGCGCTGCTCTACGGGGTGCTGCTCCTGCAGAAGAAGATCCGCCGCATCGGGACGATCGAGCGCTGATATGACGAACGGCATCTCGATCCTGAGCCACACCCCGGCCGAGGGCGGCGCCGACGCCGTCGCCACCCTGGCCGAGCGCGTCTCCGGGGCGCTGGGTCCGGCCGTCGTGTCGAAGGCCATCGCCTTCGGCGAGCTGACGCTGGTCGTGCAGGCCTCCGACATC
>JAKONB010000189.1 GCA_022702195.1 Beijerinckiaceae bacterium
CCACCGGAAACCCACCGGGATTCGGGGTGGCGTCGGCATCGATGAAATACGGCGCGACGTCGGACAGCCCCTGCGCGGCCGCGATGGCCGCGACGTCCCGCGAGTACCAGCGGCCGGCCTCGGGATCGTTGCTCCGCAGGAAGCCGCCCCCCGGCTCCGTCATGCGCAGCAGTCCCGTGACGGTGGCTTCGCCCGACGGATCGGCCGAGGCCCGCGCCCCCTTGGCGCTGCGATCGGTGGGCACGAAACCCCGGTTGATGAGGATCGTCGTACCATCGGCCCGGCGCAGGGGCGTCAGCACCCAGAAGCCGGCCCCCAGCTCGGTGACGGCCTGCACCAGCGTTTCGGCTGCGGGGAGGAAGCGCCCCGTGGCGCGGACATGCCGGTAGGTATCGGCCTCCGGATTCATCGCCGACCAGTCCGACAGGGAGGGGGCGTCCACCGCCCCGGCACCGACCCGCACCTCGACCCTGGCGATGAGATCGTGCTTCCAGCCCATCCGCCGCACCTGCCAGGTGCCGAGCGCCGCGAGGCCGCAGCAGAGGATAGCGGCAGCCGCCACGATGGCGATCAGCGCGCCGGGGCCACGCCGGGGCGGCGGGGCGTCCATGGGGATGTCGGTCACGGCGGCGCCTTCTGAAACCGGCCGGCGCGGGTGGGCACCGGCCCGGTGCATCAGGGCATGTGGTGCTTCATATCGGCCGGCGACATCGGCATCATGTTGTTGTTGAGGTGGTACATCACCCAGATCGAGCCGGTGAGCGTGATCACCACGAGCGTCAAGGTGAAGACCAGGGCGAGGAAGGTCCAGCCGCTCTCGGACTTGGTGTTCATGTGGAGGAAGTAGATCATGTGAACCACGATCTGCACCACCGCGAAGGCCATGATCACCAGACCGGTGGTCTGGTTGTTGCCGATGGCATTGGTCATCACCAGCCAGAACGGGATGGCGGTGAGAATCGCCGCCAGCACGAAACCGGTGATGTAGCCCTTCAGCGAGCCGTGGGAGGCGCCCCCGTGACCATGGTCGTCGTGGCCGTGGCCGTCATGGGCATGGGCGCCGTGGCCGTGATCCGTCGCGGCGCTCATTGCAGCACTCCCATCAGGTAGACGAAGGTGAAGACGCCGATCCAGATGACGTCGAGGAAGTGCCAGAACATGCTCAGGCACATCAGCCGGCGCTTGTTCTCGGCGATCAGCCCGCGCTGTCTCACCTGAACCATCAGGATCACCAGCCACAGGATGCCCAGGCTCACGTGCAGGCCGTGCGTGCCCACCAGCGTGAAGAACGCCGACAGGAAGCCGCTGCGCTGGGGCGTGGCGCCCTCATGGATCAGGTGCGCGAACTCGTAGAGCTCGATGCCGACGAAGGCGAGGCCGAACAGGCCGGTGATGGCGAGCCAGGCCAGCGTGTTCGTCTGCTTGCCCTTCTCCATCTCCAGCATGGCGAAGCCATAGGTGATGGAGGAGAACAGCAGCATCGTGGTGTTGACCGCCACGAGCGGCAATTCGAACAGGTCCTTCGGCGAAGGACCGGCCG
The DNA here is from genome assembly GCA_022702195.1 of Beijerinckiaceae bacterium. Lineage (GTDB taxonomy): Bacteria > Pseudomonadota > Alphaproteobacteria > Rhizobiales > Beijerinckiaceae > Methylobacterium. The sequence goes on from JAKONB010000189.1 coordinate 1,541, forward strand.
CGTAGTTGCGCCCGAGGACGGCGTAGGTCGCGAACAGGACCGCGAAGATGAGACAATCGCTCATCAGGTAGATCCAGAAGCCGAGCATCGTCCCCTGTTCGGGGTGATGCTCCTCTTCCAGGTAGAAGGTCGTGGGTTCGGGCTGGCCCGTAGCGGTGCTCATCTGGGTCGACATGGCCTTAGACGTGTCCCGCCAGCATCTTGGTACGCTTGTTCTCGGCGCCCACGACGGCCTCGGCCGGGATGTAGAAGTCGCGGTTGTAGTTGAACGTGTGCGCGATGGTCACCACCAGCATGGCCACGAAGGTCGCGGCGGCCAGCCACCAGATGTACCAGATCATCGCAAACGAGAAGACGATGCTGATCATCCCGAGGATGACGCCGGTGCCGGTGTTGCTCGGCATATGGATCGGCCTGAAGCCCTTGAGCGGACGGCTGTAGCCGCGACGCTTCATGTCCCACCACGCATCGCCGTCATGCACCATCGGGGTGAAGGCGAAGTTGTAGTCCGGCGGCGGCGACGAGGTCGACCATTCGAGGGTCCGGCCGCCCCACGGGTCGCCGGTGACGTCCCGGAGTTCCTCGCGCTTCACGAAGCTGACCACCAGCGTCATGATGAAGGACAGGATGCCGAACAGGATCAGCACGGCGCCGAACGCGGCGATGACGAACCAGATCTGTAGCGACGGATCGTCGAAGTGGTTGAGCCGGCGGGTGACGCCCATCAGGCCGAGCACGTAGAGCGGCATGAAGGCGACCCAGAAGCCGGTGAGCCAGAACCAGAACGACATCTTCCCCCAGAACGGGTCGAGCTTGTAGCCGAACGCCTTCGGGAACCAGTAGGTGATGCCCGCCAGCATGCCGAACAGCACGCCGCCGATGATCACGTTGTGGAAGTGGGCGATGAGGAACAGGCTGTTGTGCAGCACGAAGTCGGCCGGCGGCACGGCGAGGAGCACGCCGGTCATGCCACCGATGACGAAGGTGACCATGAAGCCCACGGTCCAGAGCATCGGCACTTCGAACCGGATGCGGCCACGATACATCGTGAACAGCCAGTTGAAGATCTTCGCACCCGTCGGGATCGAGATGATCATCGTCGTGATGCCGAAGAACGAGTTCACCGAGGCGCCCGAGCCCATGGTGAAGAAGTGGTGCAGCCAGACGAGGTAGGAGAGGATCGTGATGACGACGGTGGCGTAGACCATCGAGGCGTAGCCGAAGAGGCGCTTGCTCGAGAAGGTCGAGACGATTTCCGAGAACACGCCGAAGGCCGGCAGGATCAGGATGTAGACCTCCGGGTGACCCCAGATCCAGATGAGGTTGACGTACATCATCGGGTTGCCGCCGAGGTCGTTCGAGAAGAAGTGCGTGCCGACGTAACGGTCGAGCGACAGCAGCACCAGAACGGCGGTGAGGATCGGGAAGGCGGCCACGATCAGGATGTTCGTGCAGAGGGCGGTCCAGGTGAAGATCGGCATCTTCATCATGCCCATGCCCGGCGCCCGCATCTTCACGATGGTGGCGATCAGGTTGATGCCCGACAGCAGCGTCCCGATACCGGCGATCTGCAGGCTCCAGATATAATAATCGACGCCGACCCCCGGACTGCCCGCCGGCCCGGAGAGCGGCGGATAGGCGAGCCAGCCGGTGCGGGCGAACTCACCCACGAACAGCGACAGCATCACGGTGAGCGCGCCGCTGACCGTCATCCAGAAGCTGAAATTGTTGAGGAACGGGAAGGCGACGTCGCGGGCGCCAATCTGCAGCGGCACCACGAAGTTCATCAGCCCGGTCACCAGCGGCATCGCCACGAAGAAGATCATGATCACGCCATGGGCGGTGAAGATTTGATCGTAGTGGTGCGGCGGCAGGTAGCCTTCCTCCGGGCCGAACGCCATCGCCTGCTGGGCGCGCATCATCAGCGCGTCGGCAAAGCCGCGCATCAGCATCACCAGCGCCAGGATGACGTACATGATGCCGATCTTCTTGTGATCGACGCTGGTGAGCCACTCGCGCCACAGGTAGCCCCAGAGGCGGAAATAGGTGAGCGCACCGAGCACGGCGAGGCCGCCTACGGCAACGGCCGCGAAGGTGATGAGGAGAATGGGCTCGTGATACGGGATCGCTTCGAGCGTGAGACGCCCGAAGACGAGCTTCTGAAGATCCAGATTGGAGAACATGGGATCCGCTCGTTGTGATTCATCAACGGCCCGGTCGTCCGGGCCTCGGGGCCCTCGCGCCGAGGCCGCCATCGGCCCGCCGTCGCGAGAAGCGTTTTGATCGGTTCCGTCACCGCCCCCGATCCGAGGATCGGAGGCGACACCCTCATTGGTTCAGCTGCACGGGCGCCGGCCCGTCATGCTTCATGCCCGGCGTGGCATGGTCCCCATGCGATTCGTGCCCCCGGCTCGGTTCGGGGCCACCGCTCGTCACGCCTTCCGGCTTGACCTCGCTGCGGGCCGGCCGACCCGAGGCCGGTGCCGTCGCCGCCTGAGCCTCGTCGCCCGCCACCGCGTGGCGGTTGTCGTATTCGAGCCGTTCGCGATTCTCGTGACTGTCCTTGCCGGCACCGCCCATCGCATCGATGTGCATCATCTCGTTCATGCACATTTTGCCGGGGACGGCGCACATGTTCAAAATGGAGGTGTAGAGGCCGTTATCCACTGCGGAGAAGTAGCGCACCGGCTCCCGCTCGCTCGGCTTCTCGAGGGCCAGGTAATCCTGGCGGCTGAGCGCCTTGCCCTCGGACTTGGCCTTGGCGACCCAGGCGTCGAACTCGGTGTTCGAGACGCCGAGGAAACGGAAGTTCATCCGCGAGAAACCCGAGCCGCTGTAATTGGCCGAGAAGCCCTCGTAGGTGCCCGCCTTGTTGATCACGGCGTGCAGCTGGGTCTCCATGCCGGGCATGGCGTAGATCTGCCCCGCCAGGGCCGGAATGTAGAACGAGTTCATGATCGACGACGAGGTGATCTTGAACGAGATCGGCCGGTCCACCGGCGCGGCCAGCTCGTTCACCGTGGCGATCCCCTGCTCGGGATAGAAGAACAGCCACTTCCAATCGAGGGCGACCACCTCCACCGTCAGCGGCTTGACGCCCTCCGGCAGGGGCCGGGACGAATCGATGCGCGACAGCGGCCGGAACGGATCGAGGGTGTGGGTGCTGATCCAGGTGATCGCGCCGAGCGCGATGATGATCACCAGGGGGGCCGCCCAGATCACCACTTCGAGCTGCGTCGAGTGGTGCCAATCGGGATCGTAGGGCGCGTCGGTGTTCGACTGACGATAGCGCCAGGCGAACAGGAACGTCAGCGCGATCACCGGGATGATGATGAGCAGCATCAGCCCTGTCGAGACGAGGATCAGGTCGCGCTGGCGCAGGGCGATGTCGCCCGCCGGCTGCATTACGACGAGATTGCAGCCCGACAGGAGGGCGGCCAAGGGGATGAGCGCGAATCCGCGCAAAAGTCCGAAGGGTCTGAGAGACATCAGATCGGCTGGCTGGAATCCGGAGGAACATGACGACCGCCCACGCCGCAGCCAGGAGGCCTCGGCTCGGGACAGCGCTTCCTGCGCCGTGGCAGGGGCTCCTGACAAGTGCCACCAGCTTCGCTCAGACGGGCGCCGCGGACATGGCTTGGGCGTTCCGCGCCCTCAAAATCATCTCCGTGAGAGGGTTTCCTTCTCCCGGCATCGGATCGGGCGCGGCCAACGCATCGCTTTGACGCAGGATGACCGCGGCCCATAATCAGGCTATCCGATTCGTCGCGGCGGGGGTTCCCGGCCTTCCGAATCATTCCTCCAACGAATTGCCTCCGATGAGCCAAGACCACGCCCTGCCGTCGACGACGGCCCTCGAACACGATGCGAGACTGGCCTCCAGCGATCATGCCGTGGCGCCGAGCGAGATCGCGATCGGTGTCGTCATCGGCCGCACGTCGGAATTCTTCGACTTCTTCGTCTACGGCATCGCCTCGGTGCTGGTGTTCCCGAAGGTGTTCTTCCCCTTCGCCGATCCGCTGACCGGCACCCTCTACGCCTTCGCAGTGTTCGCGCTGGCCTTCGTCGCCCGCCCGATCGGCTCGGTGATCTTCATGGAGATCGACCGGCGCCACGGACGCGGCGTGAAGCTGACCATCGCCCTCTTCCTGCTCGGCGGCTCCACCGCCGCCATCGCCTTCCTGCCCACCTACGGGACGATCGGCGCGGCCTCGATCTGGCTGCTCGTGGCGTTCCGGATCGGGCAGGGGCTGGCACTCGGCGGCGCCTGGGACGGGCTCGCCTCGCTGCTGGCCCTCAACGCCCCGGCAAAGCATCGCGGCTGGTACGCGATGATGCCGCAGCTCGGCGCACCGATCGGCTTCATGATCGCCAGCGCGTTGTTCTCGTTCTTCCTCGCCAATCTCGTCCCGGACGATTTCCTCGATTGGGGCTGGCGCTACCCGTTCTACGTCGCCTTCGCGATCAACGTGGTGGCCCTGTTCGCCCGCCTGCGCCTCGTGGCCACGGAGGAATTCGTCAACCTGCTCGAGACCCGCGAATTGCTGCCGACGCCGGTCTTCGAGATGTTCCGGGTCAATTGGCGCAGCGTCATCATCGGTGCGTTCGTGCCGCTGGCGAGCTTCGCCCTGTTCCACCTCGTGACCATCTTCCCGATCAGCTGGATCACCCTGTTCACGCAGCGCTCCGCCGGCGAGTTCCTCATGGTGCAGTTCGCGGGTGCGATCATCGGCGCGGGTGCGATCGTGGCCTCGGGCCTCATCGCCGACCAGATCGGACGCCGGACGCTCCTGGCCATCGCCGCCGGCCTGATCGGCGTGTTCAGCCTCGGCAGCATCCTCGCGCCGCTGATCTTCGGCGACAGCGAGATCGGCCAGACCATCTACGTGATCGTCGGCTTCGGCCTGCTCGGCCTCTCCTACGGCCAGACCTCGGGGGCGGTGACCAGCAACCTCGACAGCCGCTACCGCTATACCGGCGCGGCGCTGATGTCCGATCTGGCCTGGCTCGTGGGCGCCGGGTTCGCCCCGCTGGTCGCCCTCAACCTGTCCAGCAAGTTCGGCCTGGCCTGGGTCGGCGTCTATCTGCTGTCGGGTGCGGTCGCCACCCTGGGCGCCCTGGCCTTCAACCGGCGCAGCTCGCGCGAGCTCTGACGCGCGCCCGGCCCGGTCCGATGGCGCCGGTCCGGTTTTCGCGGCCCGCGCCGACCCTCGGACCGGGTCCGTTCGATCCCGGCGGGGTGACGGATCCGGCCCTCCGCGTCGATCGGGCGGCGAGCCGGATCAGCCGAGGGCCATGAGGATCGCGGCGCCGCTCATGACCGTCTCACGGGGCCACACGTTCCAATCCGCCCGCCAGGCGATGGCCTCGGCGAGGCGGCGCTTGTAGACGTGGCGCGGCACTTCCTCGGCTCCGAACTGAAGAAGATGGTCGGTGACGAACTGGGTGTCGGCGAGCCGGTAGCCCCCGGCGCGCAGCCGCGCCACGAGATGGACCAGAGCCACCTTCGAGGCATCCCGGACCGTGTGGAACATGCTCTCGCCGAAGAAGGCCGCCCCGAGCGAGACGCCATAGAGACCGCCCACGAGCTGCCCCTCGGCATAGACTTCCACCGTATGGGCATGGCCCCGATCGAACAGCGCCCCGTACAGGTCGCGGATGCGGGTGTTGATCCAGGTGCGCTCGGCATCCCGGCGCGGCGCGGCGCAGCCGGCGATGACGGCATCGAAATCGCCATCCACCCGAACTTCGAACACATCCGAACGGACCGTGCGGGCGAGGCGCTTGGAGACATGGAAGGCATCGAGCGGGAGCACGCCCCTGGCCCGCGGCTCGACCCAGTAGATGGCCGGGTCATCCGCATCCTCCGCCATGGGAAAGATGCCGGCCGCATAGGCCTTGAGCAGGATCTCTGGCGTGATGTCTACGCGGTCGCCGTCGTGCATGACGCGATTGTGGCGCTGCGCCCTTGGGAACGCCAGAGGATCATCGGGAGGGATCGGCGCTTCCAACGAAAAACGGTGGGGCATGGCGCCCCACCGCATGAGTCCCTCGCGGAGGATCAAACCGTATCCGGCCGATCTCTTTGGGATGGGATATCAGTAGTTCGGGCCACCGGCCGTGGTGCCGAGATTGGGGACGATCCGGTTGTTCTGCTCGGCATTGCCGCCCTTGGCGGAATCCTCGAAGACCGCCTGCCGGTTGGAAGTGTAGGGCGCCTCCTTCACCGAACCGGTGACGTCCATGTCGACGTAGCCATCCGCATTGCGATAGGCGCCATAGACCGAGGGATTGTCGATCGGGCCGCGGGTGGTGCCGCCGGCCTGCGGGAAGGCCCGCTCGGGCTGGCCGACATTGCCGGACGGCGATTGGGCGAGGGCGGACGTGGCGGTGAGCGTGGCGACGATGAGGGCGAGGGAAACGATACGCATCTTTTTCTTTCAGGAAGTCTCAAGGCATTCCGGTCTCTCGAACGCGCGACCCGCGATGGTGCGCTGCTCCAGCCGGTGTGGCATGAGAAGTCTTGTTTGCCGTCTTAGTTCCCTCGATTGTGTCGCCCACCATCAATAGCGAAGAAGATCGGACAAACGGCGCGCTGAGCTTTCATAATGGTAGATGAGATCCGCAAGTGACGATCACGTGCATGTGACGAAGTTCGCGACCGAGGATCCGTCGAGCGTGCGTCCACGCACGTCTCTCGACGACCCGACCGAACCTTCGCGGCCCGGACGCAGAAAGGGCCAGTCTCGGAGAGACCGGCCCTGCACAGATCGATGGCAGATGCGGTTAGAGCATCGTCTTTTTCCGAAAGCCGGAGGCCACCTTTCGGGACGATGCTCTCGCGTGACAGGTCAGCGGGCCGGGCCGCCCGCGGTGCCGCCGGTATTGGCCACGCCCTTGTTGGTCTCGTCGGCGTTGCCACCCTTGGCCGATTCGGCCGCACCGGCGCCGGGGGACATGCCCCGCTCGCCGACCGGAGCGGTGGCCGTGCCGGACGCCGCTCCCGCGCCGCGCGTCGACGGATTGTCGATCGGACCGCCGGTGGTGCCGCCGGCCTGCGGCACGGCCCGCTCCGGCTGGCTGACATTGCCCGATGGCGACTGGGCGAGGGCGGGAGCGGCGAACAGGAGGGCTCCGGCCCAGACGAGCGTGGTGATGCGCATGGTCAGCAAGTCCTTGGTCAGGTCGTGGACACGTCGCGGACCCGCCCCGCGAGGATCGGGGCCGCCCTACGATGTCGCCCTGAGAACGGTTGCCGCCCCGGCCCGTTCCGCCCGGCGCCGAAGAAAGGCTTTTATCCCCAGAGAACGCCTGCGACGCGGGCATCCCCCGGGGAGAGGCGGCGCTCAGCCGCCCGCCTTCTCGTCCAGGCCGCCATCGGCCAGGAAATGCTCCAGCCAATGGATGTCGTAGGCGCCGTTCTGAACGTCGGCATTGCGCACCAGGGTACGGAACAAGGGCAGCGTGGTATCGACCCCGTCGACCACGAACTCGTCGAGCGCCCGGCGCAGCCGCATCAGGCACTCGTTGCGGGTGCGGCCATGCACAATGAGCTTGCCGATCAGCGAATCGTAGTGCGGCGGGATGCGGTAACCCTGGAAGACGGCGGAATCGACCCGCACGCCGAGGCCGCCCGGCGGATGGAAATAGGTGATCAGGCCGGGGGAGGGCCGGAAGGTCGCCGGATGCTCGGCGTTGATCCGGCACTCGATGGCATGGCCCTCGACCTTGATGTCCTCCTGCGTCACCGAGAGCGGCAGGCCGGCCGCGACGCGGATCTGCTCGTTGACGAGATCGATCCCGGTGATCATCTCGGTCACCGGATGTTCCACCTGGATGCGGGTGTTCATCTCGATGAAGTAGAACTGGCCGTCCTCGTAGAGGAATTCCACGGTTCCGGCGCCGAGATAGTTCAGCTCCTGCATCGCGCGGGCGCAGATGCCGCCGATCTCGGCACGCATCGCCGCATTGAGGGCGGGCGAGCCGCCTTCTTCCCACACCTTCTGGTGCCGGCGCTGGAGAGAGCAGTCACGCTCGGCGAGATGCACGGCCTTGCCCTTGCCGTCGCCCAGCACCTGAACCTCGATGTGACGGGGCTTCTCCAAGTACTTCTCGAGATAGACCGCGTCGTCGCCGAACGCCGCCTTGGCCTCCGTGCGCGCCATGCCGAGGGCCTGTTCGAGGTCGGCTTCCGAGCGGGCGACCTTCATGCCGCGGCCGCCTCCGCCGGAGGCCGCCTTGACCAGGACCGGGTAGCCGATCT
>JAKONB010000215.1 GCA_022702195.1 Beijerinckiaceae bacterium
CGGCGGCCTTCTCGCCCAAGACCAACCTGTTCTACGTGCCGACCAACCACGTCTGCATGGATTACGAGCCGTTCCGGGTGTCCTACACCCCGGGCCAGCCCTATGTCGGCGCGACCTTGGCGATGTACCCCGCCCCCAACAGCCATGGCGGCATGGGCAACTTCATCGCCTGGGACGGTGTGACCGGTAAGATCAAGTGGTCGAACGCCGAGCAGTTCTCGGTGTGGTCGGGGGCTCTGGCCACCGCCGGTGACGTGGTGTTCTACGGGACCCTGGAAGGCTACCTGAAGGCGGTCGATTCCAAGACGGGTAAGGAACTCTACAAGTTCAAGACCCCGTCGGGCATCATCGGCAACGTGATGACCTACCAGCACAAGGGCAAGCAGTTCGTCGGCATCCTGTCGGGTGTCGGCGGCTGGGCCGGCATCGGCCTCGCGGCCGGCCTGACCGACCCCAACGCCGGCCTCGGTGCGGTGGGTGGTTACGCTGCCCTCTCGAACTACACCAACCTGGGCGGTCAGCTCACCGTGTTCGCGCTGCCGAACTAATCGGTCGCACGCGGACGAAAGCCTGAGGGTGCCGGCGCGGGTTTCCGCGCCGGCACTTTTATGGTTATGTCCAACTAATAAGAGATTTTAAGTCTTTCGGCTGCAGAAGGCCGCTACGTTGCACCAGGGAGAAACGTCGTTGCACTACGTGAGCAAAACCGCATTCCGCCCGCTCCTGGCCGCCCTCGCCCTCGTTTCCGTGGCGTCGGTGACCGTTCGGGCCGAGGATGCCAAGGCCGATCCGAAACTGGCCAACCAGCTCGATCCGAACGCACCTGATAAAGATGCCAAGCTCATCGACCAGTTCGCGGCCGTGAAGGTCGACGACGGCAAGTACACCGATAAAGACGGTCACCCGACCTTCCACATCACCAATGACGGTAAGAAGTTCGACTGGTATGCCTATTCGGGTTACCGCCGTTATCATGCCGAATGCCACGTCTGCCACGGCCCGGACGGAATGGGATCGACCTACGCTCCCGCTCTGAAGGATTCGCTGAAGACGATCGGCTACGAGGAGTTCATCGGCATCCTCGCCGGCGGCAAGCGGGATTCCCAGGCCGGCCAGGAGCGGGTCATGCCCGCCTTCGGCGATAACAAGAACGTCATGTGCTACGCCGACGATCTGTACGTCTACCTGAAGGCCCGTGCCTCCGGCGCCATGCCGCGCGTCCGTCCGACCGACAAGGAAGAGAAGCCCGAGGCGGCTCGGACGGCCGAGAAGGAGTGCCTGGGCGGTTGATGACGCTTCCGGGTCCCTGGACCAAAGCCGCGCTCGCGCTCCTGCTGATCTCAGCAGGGGCGCGTCCGGCATTGGCGCAATCCCTGCCCGATCTCGTCACCACGGACGTCCTGCGCGTCTGCGGTGATCCGGGCAACATGCCGTTCTCCGAGCGTAAGGAGGACGGCTTCGAGAACAAGATCGCGGCCATCGTGGCCGACGAGCTGAAGGTCAAGGTCCGCTATTACTGGCTGACGCAAGGCCCAGGTTTCGTCCGCAACACCCTCGGCACTGGCCTGTGCGACCTCATCATCGGGTCGGCCGCGGGCGGTGAACTCGTCCAGCACACCAATCCCTATTACCGTTCGGCCTATTCCCTGGTGTCGCGCAAGGGCGAGTTCGACGGCGTCAAGCGCCTCGACGATCCCCGGCTGAAGGGCAAGGTCATCGGGGTGATCGGTGGTACGCCGCCGGTGAACCGCATGGGCGAGCTCGGCCTCATCAGCCGGATGAAGGCCTACGCGCCGTATCAGCTCGATCCGGCGCGCAAGCACCAGACCATCGCGGCGGAAGCGATCGCCGACGTGGCCGAGAAGACGACCGATGCGGCGATCCTCTGGGGGCCGGCCGCCGGATGGCTCGCCAAGCACAGTGGCGTCCCCATGGAGGTCGTGCCGCTCCTCGAAGAACCCGACCGGCCGCCCCTCACATTCCGCATCGCCATGGGGGTGCGGATGGAAGAGAACGACTGGAAGCGTAGCCTCAACGCGATCCTGCGCAAGCGCCGCGCTGATATCGAGACGGTGCTGCGCGCGTACGACGTGCCGCTTCTGGAGGAAGAGGGCAACACGCTCCTCGAACCCTCGAAGTAGGGGACCGCGCCGGACCGGGTTCGGCGCCATCAAAAGCAGAAGGCCGGAGCGAGACGCTCCGGCCTTCTGCTTTTGATCTCATCCGATTTCCGGATGGTCACTGTGGTGGACAGGGTCAGATCAGGTTCCCTCTCCTTACAGGAAAGGGAACCTGCGCGCGCAGCAGAGCGGATGGCTCGGCCGAAGATAAGGTCACACGTTCCGCGCGATGCCAGCTGTGTCGAGCTTCGCCAGGGCCTGCGCCACCGTCTCGGGACCGATCGTCAGATCGGGGGCGATCTCGGCCAGTGGCACCAGCACGAAGGCCCGCTCGCGCACGAACCGATGCGGCAGCACCAGACGCTCGTCGGCGATCTCGGCGCCCGCATAGGACAGGACGTCGATGTCGATGACCCGGGGTCCCCAGCGGCGCTCGCGCACCCGGCC
>JAKONB010000212.1 GCA_022702195.1 Beijerinckiaceae bacterium
TTACGCCGCCGCCCAGGAGCTTTGGCGCCGGATGGAGGTCAACGGCGACATCTACCTGTCGAAATATGCCGGCTGGTACTCGGTGCGCGACGAGGCCTACTACAACGAGGACGAGACCGAGATCGGCCCCGACGGGATGCGCCGCTCGCGCGAGACCGGCACGGCGGTGACCTGGATGGAGGAGGAGAATTTTCTCTTTCGCCTCTCGGCCTATCAGGACCGGCTGCTCGCCCTCTACGAGTCCCAGCCCGACTTCATCGGCCCGGAGACCCGGCGCAACGAGGTGGCGAGCTTCGTGCGCTCCGGCCTCAAGGACTTTTCCGTCAGCCGCACCAATTTCGACTGGGGCGTGCCGGTGCCGGGCCATCCCGACCACGTCATGTATGTCTGGGTCGACGCCCTGACCAACTACCTCACGGTGACGGGCTTCCCCGACGAGACCGACCCACGCAGCACATTCTGGCCGATGGACCTGCACGTGATCGGCAAGGACATCGTCCGCTTCCACGCGGTGTACTGGCCGGCCTTCCTGATGTCGGCCGGGCTGCCGCTCCCCAAGCGGGTCTTCGGCCACGGCTTCCTGCTCTCCAAGGGCGAGAAGATGTCCAAGTCGCTCGGCAACGTCGTCGACCCGATGGACCTGATCGCCACCTACGGCGTCGATGCCCTGCGCCACTTCGTGCTGCGCGAGGTGCCGTTCGGCGGCGACGGCAATTACAGCCACGAGGCGATCATCACCCGCTACACGGCGGACCTCTCGAACGGCCTGGGCAACCTCGCCCAGCGCTCGCTCTCGATGATCGCCAAGAACCTGTCGGGGCTGGTCCCCGAGCACGGCGCCTTCACCGAGGAGGATCGCGCCCTGCTGGCGCTCGCCGATGCGCTGCCCGGCACCGTTCGGGCGGCGATGGACAAGCTCGCCCTCCACACGGCCTTGGCCGAGATCTGGGCGGTGGTGACCGCCTCCGACCGCTATTTCGACGCACAGAAGCCCTGGGTCCTGCGCAAGTCCGACCCCGCGCGGATGGCGGCCTCGCTCTACGTGGTGGCCGAGACCCTGCGGGCGATCGGCATCCTGGTGCAGCCGTTCATGCCCGGCTCGGCGGCCAAGCTCCTCGACCTGCTGGCCGTGCCGGCGGATCGCCGCCGCCTGGCCGATGTGGGGGAGGGCGCTCGCCTCGTCCCCGGCACGCCGCTCCCCGCCCCGGCCGGGCTCTTTCCGCGCTTCGTCGAGCCGGAGGCGAGCACCGCCTGAGAGTGCCTCACAAAACTCTCGATCACCGTCGTTTCGTGCCGGAAGCCGGACGGCGCAGCGGGCGTTTCGTGAGAGACACCAAACGCTCGGACAAAGGGCGGTGCGGCCAGCCGCGCCACCGCCCGGGACCCGATCGGCCTCCCCCCAAATCGATTCCACCGAGGAAGACCTGACGCCCCATGCTGGTCGACAGCCATTGCCACCTCGATTTCCAGAACTTCGCCGAGGACCTGCCCGGCACGATCGCGCGCGCGCGCGCGGCCGGCGTCACCCGGATGGTCACCATCTCGACGCGCATCGCCAAGGCACGGACCTACGAGGCCCTGTCGGAGGCCAACCCCGAGATCTGGCACACGATCGGCACCCATCCGGACGGGGCGGGCGATGAGCCCGACGTGCCCACCGAGACGATCGTCGCCCTCACCCGGCATCCGCGCTGCATCGGCATCGGCGAGGCCGGCCTCGACTTCCATTACGAGAACGCGGCCCCGGAGGCGGTGCAGGAGCGGGTGTTTCGCCGCCACATCGCGGCGGCACGCGAGACCGGGCTGCCGCTGGTCATCCATGCGCGCGACGCCGATGCCGAGATGGAGGCGATCCTCGTGGATGAGATGAGGGCAGGGGCCTTCACGGCGGTGCTGCACTGCTTCTCGTCGGGGGCGCGCCTGGCCGAGGTCGGGGTCGAGCTCGGCCTCTTCGTCTCGTTCTCCGGCATCGTCACCTTCCGGCGCTCCGACGCCCTGCGGGCCATCGCCCGCGCCGTGCCGCGCGACCGCCTGCTGGTGGAGACCGACGCGCCGTTCCTGGCGCCCGAGCCGCACCGGGGGCGCACCAACGAGCCGGCCTACACCGCCGACACCGCCCGCGCCCTCGCCCGGGCGCTCGAGATGGAGTTCGCGGATTTCGCCGCCCTGACCACGGCCAATTTCCATCGCCTGTTCCACAAAGCGGGCCTCCGAGCAGGCGAGGGGGCGTGACAGCCCCCTCGCCCCTCCGATACCAACGATCGCGGAGGTGGCGATGGGCTCATTGACGTTGACGATCCTCGGCTGCGGCTCGTCCGGGGGCGTGCCCCGCGTGGCCTATGGCTGGGGCGCCTGCGATCCGGCGGAGCCGAGGAACCGCCGCCGCCGCTGCTCGCTCCTGGTGGAGCGCCGGGACGGGACGGGCGCCACCACCCTCCTGGTCGACACCGCGCCGGATCTGCGCGACCAGCTGATCGGGGCCGGGGTGAAGAGCCTCGACGCGATCCTGTTCACCCACGCCCATGCCGACCACACCCACGGCATCGACGATGTCCGGCCGCTGGTCATCCACATGCGCCGGCGCATCCCGGTCTATGCCGACGCGCGCACCCGCGAGCTTCTCGAGAGGCGGTTCGGCTACTGCTTCGCGACGCCGCCGGGCAGCGAATATCCGCCGATCCTCGAGATGAACGACCTCGTGCCGGGCCGGGCGGTGGCGGTGGCGGGGGAAGGCGGGTCGGTGGCGGCCCTGCCCTTCGCCATGGAGCACGGCAACGAGGCCGCCCTGGGCTTCCGCTTCGGCGCGGCCGCCTACGCGCCGGATGTGAGCCTGATGCCGCCGGCCGCCGAGGCCTGCCTGCACGATCTCGACCTGCTCGTCATCGACGCCCTGCGAGAGACCCCGCATCCGACGCATTACTCGGTCTCGGACGCGCTGGCGTTGATCGAGCGGGTGCGGCCGCGCCGGGCGATCCTCACCAACCTCCACACCGATCTCGACTACGCCACCCTGGCGGCGAGGCTGCCGCCCCACGTGGTGCCGGCCTATGACGGACTGAGCGTCGGCATCGACCTGTGATCGCGGGGATAGGGCCTGGGGTTAGTTCTGCACCGAATTGGTCTCTTCGGGCAGTCCGGCGCTGACGAGGATTTCCGTCATGGCCGCCTTGGCGAGGCGATCGTAGCCCGCATCCGTCATGTGGAGCCCGTCGGGGCCGATCATCTGCTGGGGGCTCAGCAGGCCCTTGGCGGCCCAGGCCCG
>JAKONB010000250.1 GCA_022702195.1 Beijerinckiaceae bacterium
GACGCCGCGCAGTGGAGTAGTCCGATCGATGAACGAGATGCCGCGTGAGCTCGGCTCGGCCGATATCCAGAAGGTTCTGGAACTCCTGCCGCACCGCTATCCCTTCCTGATGATCGATCGCATCATCGAGATCGACGGCGATACGTCCTGTATCGGCATCAAGAACGTGACGATCAACGAGCCGCAATTCACCGGGCATTTCCCGGGTCTTCCGGTGTTCCCCGGCGTCCTGCTGATCGAGGGCATGGCCCAGACCGCCGGCGCCATCTGCTGCCGCCACATCATGACGGACGACCTGCGCGCCAAGCAGGTATTCTTCATGACCATCGACAAGTGCAAGTTCCGCAAGCCGGTCGTGCCCGGGGACACGGTGCGCTACCACATGACCAAGATGAACCAGCGCCGCACCATGTGGTGGTTCCGGGGCGAGGCGCGGGTCGGCGACACCCTCGTGGCGGAGGCCGAGATCGGCGCGATGCTGGTGACCGAATGAGCGCCTCGGCCAAGGTTCACCCGAGCGCCATCGTCGAGGACGGCGCCACCCTCGCCGATGGCGTCGTGGTCGGCCCCTTCTGCCATGTCGGCCCGGACGTGGTCCTGGGCGAGGGAAGCGAACTCGTCAGCCATGTCGTCGCCGCCGGCCGGACCACCATCGGCGCCCGGACCAAGATCTACCCCTTCGCCTCCATCGGCCACCCGCCGCAGGACCTCAAGTTTCGGGGCGAAGCCTCGACGCTGACGATCGGGTCCGATTGCCTGATCCGCGAGGGCGTCACCATGAATCCCGGCACCGCCGGGGGCGGTCTCGAAACCGTGGTGGGCGACCGCTGCACCTTCCTCGCCAATTCCCATGTCGGGCATGATTGCCGGGTGGGCGACGGGGTGGTGTTCTCCAACAACGTGATGCTGGCGGGCCATTGCCGGGTCGGCGACTACGCCATCCTGGGCGGCGGCGCCGCCGTGATCCAGTTCGCCCGCGTCGGCGCCCATGCCTTCGTCGGGGGGCTGTCCGGCCTCGAGAACGACTGCATTCCCTACGGCATGGCGCTCGGCAACCGGGCCTACCTGTCCGGACTCAACATCATCGGCCTGCAGCGCCGGGGCTTCGCCCGCGAGGACATCCACGCCCTGCGCCGGGCCTATCGCCTGCTCTTCGCCCCCGAGGGGACGCTGATGGAGCGGCTGGAGGACGTGGCGGCCGAGTTCGAGCAGCATGGCGCGGTGGCCGAGATCGTGGCCTTCATCCGCGCCGGCGGAAAGCGCTCGATCTGCACCCCGCGCGAGACGCCGAGCGCGCCTTGAGGGCGATGCCGGCACCGCTGGTCCTCATCGCCGGGGCAGGGCGGCTGCCGGAACTGGTGGCCGCCTCCCTCGACCGGGCGGGCCTTCCGTTCCGGATTCTGGCGATCCGGGGATTCGCCGAGCGGGCCATGCGGGCGCGGGCCGCGCTCAGCGTCGACCTGCTCGACATCGCCGGCATTCTCGGCATCCTGAACGCGTGGGGACCCGTCCGGGTGGTCCCGGCGGGGAGCGTGTCCCGCCCCAACCCCGCCGCCATCCTCAACGCGGCGGCGGCCCTGCGCAATCGCGACGCGCTCAAGGCCATCTCGGGGGGCGGTGACGACCGCCTGCTGCGCGGCGCCCTCGCCTTGCTGGAGGAGAACGGCCACCGCGTGGTCGGCGTCCACGAGATCGCGCCGGACCTCCTCAGTCCCGAAGGGATTTTGGGCCGCCACCGGCCCGACGCCGCCGCGTCGGCCTCGATCGCCACCGGCCGCGCCCTGCTGCGGGCGCTCGCGCCCTACGATGTCGGCCAGGCGGCGGTGGTCGCGGCCCAGCGCATCGTCGCGGTGGAGGGGCCGGAGGGGACGGACCGGATGCTGGCCCGCGCCCGAGCGCTCGGGCGCAGGCCGTTCGGATATGGTGCGCCGCAAGCCGGCACCGTGCTGGTGAAGCTCGCCAAGGCCGGTCAGGACCTGCGGGTCGATCTCCCGACGATCGGACCGCGCACCGTCTCGGCCGCCAGGGCGGCGGGCTGCGCCGGCCTCGCGCTCCAGGCCGGATTCACCCTCATCATCGACCGGCCCGCCACGGTGGCGGCCGCGGACCAAGCGGGCCTGTTCGTGATCGGCCTGGGGGCGGAGTGATGGGTGAGATGCCGCACAGGACGATCTGGCTGGTGGCCGGCGAGGATTCCGGCGACCAGCTCGGCGCCAAGCTGATGCAGGCGCTGGTGGACCTGTCCGACCGGCCGGTCCGGTTCGGCGGCGTCGGCGGCGAGGCCATGGCGGCGCAGGGCTTCGTCTCGCTGTTTCCCATCGATGACGTGGCGGTGATGGGCTACCTGCCCGTGGTCGCGCGCCTGCGCACCCTGCTGCGGCGCATCCGCCAGACCGTGCGCGACGTGGTCGCGGCGCGGCCCGACGTGCTGGTGATCATCGACAGTCCGGGCTTCACCCATGCGGTCGCCCAGCGGGTGCGCAAGCTGATGCCGGACCTGCCGATCGTCGATTACGTGTCGCCCAGCGTCTGGGCCTGGCGCCCGTGGCGGGCGGCCAAGATGCGGCCGTTCATCGACCATGTTCTGGCGCTGCTGCCGTTCGAGCCGGCGGCCCATCGCCGCCTCAAGGGGCCGGCCTGCACCTATGTCGGCCATCCGCTGATCGAGCGTCTGGCGGAGCTGCGGCCGGATGAAGGCGAGGCGGCCGCCCGCGACGCGTCGTCTCCCCAGACCCTCGTCGTCCTGCCGGGATCGCGCCGCTCGGAGATCGAGCGGCTGATGCCGGTCTTCGGCGCGACTCTGGCGCGCCTCACGCAGCAATTCGGCGCGATCGAACCCGTCCTGCCGGCTGTGACGCGTCACCGCGCGCTCATCGAGCGTCTGGCGCTGGCCTGGGACGTGCCGGTGCGCCTCGTCCACGGCGAGACGGCCAAGCACGCCGCCTTCCGGCGGGCGCGGGCGGCCCTGGCGGCGTCCGGAACCGTCACCCTCGAGCTGGCCCTGGCCGGCGTGCCGATGGTCGTCGCCTACAAGGTGTCGCGGGTCGAGGAGGCGGTGGCGCGCCGGCTGATCCAGGTGCCCACCATCGTCCTGCCGAACCTGATCCTCGGCGAGAACGCGATGCCGGAATTCATCCAGGCCGAGTGCACCGCGGCGCGTCTCGCCGACGCGGTCGCGCCCCTCCTGGCGGGGGGGCCGGCGCGTGACGCGCAGGTCGCGGCCCTGGCGCGGATCGACGGCCTCATGCGGCTGCCCGGCGGGGACGAGCCCAGCCGCTCCGCCGCGCGGATCGTGCTGGGCGCCAGGCGCGCGGCCTGACGCGAACGGGTCCAGAAGCCGCGTTCACAAAAGCCCCGCCCGGTGATCCGGGCGGGGTTCGTTCGTTCAGCCGCGCTGATCGATGGGGACGTATTCGCGCTTGTCTGGGCCGATATAGAGCTGGCGCGGGCGGCCGATCTTCTGCGACGGGTCCTCGATCATCTCGGCCCACTGGGCGATCCAGCCGGTGGTGCGGGCGAGCGCGAACAGCACCGTGAACATCGAGGTCGGGAAGCCCATCGCCTTGAGGGTGATGCCCGAATAGAAGTCGATGTTCGGGTAGAGCTTCTTCTCGATGAAGTACTCGTCCTTCAGGGCGATCTGCTCCAGCTGCACCGCGACTTCGAGCAGCGGATCGTCCTTGATGCCGAGTTGGCCGAGCACCTCGTGGGTGGTCTTCTGCATGATGCGCGCGCGCGGATCGTAGTTCTTGTACACCCGGTGGCCGAAGCCCATCAGGCGGAACGGATCGTTCTTGTCCTTGGCCTTGGCGACGTATTTCGCCACGTTCTCTGGGTGGCCGATCTCTTCCAGCATCTTGAGGGCCGCCTCGTTGGCGCCGCCTGGGCGGGACCCCAGAGACAGGCGATTCCAGCGGCGATGCAGGCGAACGGATTGGCCCCCGACGATCCGGCGAGGCGCACGGTGGAGGTCGAGGCGTTCTGCTCGTGATCGGCGTGGAGGATGAAGATCCGATCAAGAGCACGGGCGAAGATCGGGTTGACCTTGTACTCCTCGCACGGCACCGCGAAACACATCCGCAGGAAGTTCGACGTGTAGTCGAGGTCGTTC
>JAKONB010000277.1 GCA_022702195.1 Beijerinckiaceae bacterium
TGGGGTTCGCTCTTCGCCGATCTGGCTCAGAACGTACACGATGCGGCGGCCAACCACCCGACGCCGCTGAGCCAGGATGGCTTACTCGGCCTGTTCAAGGGCGAAGCGGTCGGACGGGGCGTCACCCTGGTGCCCGCCACCTTCGAGGATATGTGCGGCACGACCCAGCTCGTGAAGCCGTCCCTCGAAGTCGTGTACGACGAGGTTTGACGCACCATGGCCGTCACCCTCGACATCGCCGATCTGCGCGCCCGCAAGGAGCGCCCCGCCTCCAGCCTGGCATCTCCGGCCGAGGTGGTGAACCGCGCCGCCGTCAAGGGCGACGGCCTCGGCTGCCATGCCGGCAAGGATGCGATGCACGCGGCGGCGAAAGCCGCGGGTATGAGCGAGACCCTTGAGCAATACGCCCAGGATTATCCGCAGGGGCCGCACGACCAGCCCCAGAGCATGTGCCCGGCCTTCGGTTCGCTCCGCGTCGGCCTGCGCATGCGCCGTACGGCGACGATCCTCTCGGGGAGCGCCTGCTGCGTCTACGGCCTGACCTTCACGTCGCATTTCTACGGGGCGAAGCGGAGCGTGGGCTACGTGCCCTTCAGTTCCGAGACGCTGGTCACCGGCAAGCTGTTCGAGGACATCCGCGAGGCGGTGTTCCAAGTGGCCAAGCCGGCGGATTACGACGCGGTCGTGATCATCAACCTGTGCGTGCCCACCGCCTCGGGCGTGCCCCTCCGCCTGCTGCCGAAGCAAATCGACGGGGTGCGCATCATCGGCATCGACGTGCCGGGCTTCGGGGTGCCGACCCATGCCGAGGCCAAGGACGTGCTCGCCGGCGCGATGCTGAAATTCGCCCGGGGGGAGGCCGAGCAGGGCCCCGTCCAGGCCCCGCGCACCGGGCGGGCCGAGCGCCCCACCGTGACGCTGCTGGGTGAGATGTTCCCCGCCGACCCGGTGGTGATCGGCGGCCTCTTGGAACCTTTGGGGCTCGCCGCCGGCCCCGTCGTGCCGACACGGGAATGGCGCGAACTCTACGCCGCCCTGGATTGCGCGGCGGTGGCGGCGATCCACCCGTTCTACACCGCCTCGATCCGCGAATTCGCTGCCGCCGGACGGCCCATCATCGGCTCGGCCCCGGTGGGCCATGACGGCACCGCCGATTGGCTCGACCGGATCGGCGAAGCCTGCGCGGTCCCACGCGCCCAGGTC
The DNA here is from genome assembly GCA_022702195.1 of Beijerinckiaceae bacterium. Taxonomy (GTDB): domain Bacteria; phylum Pseudomonadota; class Alphaproteobacteria; order Rhizobiales; family Beijerinckiaceae; genus Methylobacterium. The sequence goes on from JAKONB010000277.1 coordinate 1,204, forward strand.
GAGGCCGCCAAGAACCAGGCCCTGCCGATGATCCGAGGGGCGCTCGCCGCCAATCCGATCCGGGGGCGGATCACGCTCTCCGGGTACGAAGGCTCCGAACTCCTGGTCGGGCGCCTGCTCGTCGAGAGCGGTGCGGATCTCCGCTACGTCGGCACCGCCTGCCCCCGCACGCCCTATGCGGAGGCCGACCGCGACTGGCTGGAGGCGCGCGGCGTGACCGTGCGGTTCCGTGCCTCCCTCGAGGACGACCTCTCCGCGCTCATGGCGTTCCGGCCGGATCTCGCCATCGGCACCACCCCGGTGGTGCAGAAGGCCAAGGCTATGGCCATTCCGGCCCTGTACTTCACCAATCTCATCTCCGCCCGCCCGCTCATGGGCGTGGCCGGCGCCGGGTCGCTCGCCAAGGTCGTCAACGCGGCTTTGGGCAACCGCGCGCGCTTCGACGCCATGCGCGACTTCTTCGACGGGGTCGGCGAGGGCCACGCCGCCGGCATCTGGGAGGACGTGCCCAAACTCCGCAAGGCGGTGGCCAGCGCCGTCCGGGCCAAGCCCGCCCATGACCCGATCGGGGAGATGGCCTGATGCTCGTCCTCGATCACGACCGGGCCGGCGGCTATTGGGGCGCCGTCTACGTCTTCACCGCCATCAAGGGGCTGCAGGTCGTCATCGACGGTCCGGTGGGCTGCGAGAACCTGCCGGTCACCTCGGTGCTGCACTACACCGATGCGCTGCCGCCGCACGAGTTGCCCATCGTGGTCACGGGCCTCGCCGAGGAGGAGCTCGGCCGTCACGGCACCGAGGCCGCGATGAAGCGGGCGCATGCCACCCTCGACCCGACCCAGCCGAGCGTGGTGGTCACCGGCTCCATCGCCGAGATGATCGGCGGCGGCGTGACGCCGGAGGGCACCAACCTCCAGCGCTTCCTGCCGCGCACCATCGACGAGGATCAGTGGCAGGCCGCCGACCGCGCCCTGGCCTGGCTGTGGAATGAGTACGGTGCCAAGCGCTTCGCCAAGAAGGGCATTCCGGTCCGGCCCGCGCGCCAGGAAGGCGTGAAGCCCCGTGTCAACCTCATCGGCCCGGCCTACGGCACCTTCAACATGCCGTCCGACCTCGCCGAGATCCGCCGTCTGGTGGAAGGCATCGGCGCCGAGGTGAACCTGGTCTTCCCGCTCGGCTCGCACTTGGCCGACGTGCCCGCCCTGGTGAATGCCGACGCCAATATCTGCCTCTACCGCGAATTCGGCCGCTTGCTCTGCGAGGCGCTGGAGCGGCCCTATTTCCAGGCGCCGATCGGCATCCACTCGACCAGCAGGTTCCTGCGCGCCCTGGGCGAAGCCCTCGGGCTCGATCCCGAGCCGTTCATTGCCCGCGAGAAGCACACCACGATCAAGCCGATCTGGGACCTGTGGCGCTCGGTGACCCAGGATTTCTTCGGCACCGCGAGCTTCGGGATCGTCGCGTCCGAGACCTATGCGCGCGGCGTCCGCCACTTTCTCGAAGACGAGATGGGGTTGCCCTGCCACTTTTCCGTGGCGCGCAAGGCCGGCGAGAAGACCGACAACGCAAGCATTCGCGATTTCATCGCCAAGAATCCGCCCCTGGTCCTGTTCGGCTCGTTCAACGAGCGGATGTACGCCGCCGAAAGCGGCGCCCGCACGGTGTTCGTGCCGGCCTCGTTTCCGGGGGCGATCATCCGCCGGCACACGGGCACGCCGTTCATGGGGTTCGCGGGCGCGACCTACCTCGTCCAGGAGGTCTGCAACGCCCTGTTCGACATGCTCTTCCACATCCTGCCGTTGGCCCGCGACCTCGACCGCGTGGAGGCGACACCGTCCCGCCTCCACCGCGAGCTGCCCTGGGTCGAGGCAGCCCGTACCCGCCTCGACGAATTGGTCGAGGCGCATCCGGTCCTGGTCCGCATTTCGGCGGCCAAGCGCCTGCGCGATGCCGCCGAGCGGGCGGCGCGCGGGGCGGGCAGCGCCCGTGTCGGCCGCGACCATGTCGAGCGGGCCGGCGCCGAGGCGAATCTCGGGGCCGCCGCATGAGCGCCTGGTCCTTATCCCTTGGTCATTCCCTTTCCGGCTGGAGCGGCGCGGCGCCGTGCGGTCGGTCGATGCCGAACCCATGCGTCCCCACCCGGACGCGTCCCGCCGCGGAACGCCCGGAGGAGAGAGACCCCATGCAACGTTCGCTGAATTCGGTGTCGCGCCTGCATCAGGACGAGGTCCAGTTCCGGATCATCCTGGCCTCGACCTACCCGTTCTTCCTCGCCGCCGCCCTGGTGCAGCGCGTGATTCCGCCGGCGCGCAGCGCCGTCCCGCAGCAGCGCCGGTCGGTCTTCGGCGAGGCACGGGCCATGGCCGTTTCGGCCATCCCCTTCGTGTTCATGGGGTGAGGTTCATGGGGTGAGGGCGGCCTCGGTTCGAGGCGCCTGATCCGCCCCCGATCGACCTCTCGTCCGAACGGGCGGGACGGAAAGCCGAGGCCGCGCCGCGCGGTCCGGCGACACCCGCCGCCCCCGCAGATGCGGGCGCGGCACGTCACAGCGGAGGTTTGACCCGATGGCCAATGGCATTGTCGAGAAACCGAGCAGCCTGTCCGGGCTGACGGAACCGGAAGCCAAGGAGTTCCACGCGATCTTCTTGACCAGCTTCATCATCTTCACGGCGATCGCCGTGGTCGCCCACA
>JAKONB010000288.1 GCA_022702195.1 Beijerinckiaceae bacterium
GGTGGGCCGCCCCCTCACCGAGATCGGCCGGTTCGTGAGGCAGCTCGAAGCCGAGAATCTCGGCGCCCGCCCCCTGGTGCTGACCTCGCGGGAGAGCCACGAGCTCCACGTCCTCGCCCAGGTCTTCAACAGCATGGCGGCCAAGCTGCGCCGCGCCTTCGACGACAACGCCGTGCTGCTGCGCGACCTCAAGGAGGCCAACGCCACCCTGCAGGCCCGGGTCGAGGAGCGCACACGCGACCTCGTGCGCCTGGCCCACACCGACCAGCTCACCGGCCTCAGCAACCGCCGCGACCTCGACGAGGGCCTGGATCGGGCGGTGCTGGGACCGGCGCAGCCATCCCGGTTCAGCCTCATCCTGGTGGACATCGACCACTTCAAGGCGATCAACGACCGGTACGGCCATGCCACCGGCGATTCCGTGCTCGTCGCCTGCGCCGAGATCCTGCGCGGCGGCCTGCGGCCCGACGACACGCTGGGGCGCTGGGGCGGCGAGGAATTCATGGTCCTGTGCCCGGACACCGACCTCGACACCGCGCAGGCCCTGGCCGAGGCGATGCGCCGGCGGGTGGCCGAGACGGCGATCCCCCTGGTCGGCGTGCGGACCTGCTCGTTCGGCGTCGCCGAACGTCTGGCGGGGGAAAGCGTCGACGGCCTGCTCGTCCGGACCGATCTGGCCCTCTACGCCGCCAAGCATAACGGCCGCAACCGGGTCGAGGCGGCGGACCCCACCCATGCGCGTGACACGCACCGCGATGCCGCGTGAGGAGATGGGGCATCCGTCTTCCTGATCGGGCACCGTCCCGGATCCGATGTCCGTCCGGGACGATGCTCTAGACGCGCTTCAGGTTCACCATCCGCACATCAATCAGATGCCGCTTGCCGCTGGTGTTCAGGAGCCGGAACTCGAAATCGGTGATGTTCTCGGGGATCCGGAAGTCGATCGTCAGGTCGCAGGACCCCGACAGGTTCACCTCGAAGAAATGCGTCACGCCGCCATTGTGGCAGGCGTCGAGATAGTAGCGAAAGTCGCTCCCCGCCTCGATCTTCAGGGCGATCGCGTAAGCCCCGGCGGAAAGCTGGATCTTGGGGCCGTACAGGACCCAGTCGAGCCCGCACTGGACCTGGCCGTTGGATTGGGGGGCGCCGCTGAGGTTGACGCCCGGGCTCAGCAGGTGCCGGCCGCTGCCTTCGTCCTTGTACACCAGGTACCAATCGACGCCGGTCTCGTTGACGGCGGTGTTGATCGTGCTGCGTTCGAAGAAGGCCTGATCGCTCTTCTTGGCACTCCGAAAATACACGAACGCGCTCATGTCCGTGACGGCCCGGCGCAGTTCCGAGAGCTTCCTGCCGTCCACGATGATGGTCTTCATATGCGCCTTCGCCTCCTTGGACATCAGGAAGTCGTTGATCAATCGGCTCTGCGAATAGCCCTTGTCGAGCTTGGCCTGGTAATGCCGCATTCCGGGCTCGTCGGGCGGCCGGCCCAGGACCACCGGGTAGGTGACGTCGAGGATCTTGTCGCGGCCGAAGCTCTGCAGGAAGCCCGGGCTCACCAGATTTCGGGTCACCCCGAACGGCGTCATCTCGTCGACATGGATCAGGGTGGGCCAGATCCGGTCGAGATCCTTCAGCAGCAGATCGGTGCGCGCGAGCCCGCGCCGCTCGGCATGGAGCCGCGCCCAGTGCGCCCCCACGGGTCCCAGCACGTCGGCGGCGAGCCATGTCAGGCATTTGGGCAGGGTGGCGATCTCGGAATAGGGCTTCTTCCGGTAATCGCCCGTGTTCAGCATCGGCCGCATGGCGCTTCTCCCTAGGTCCGGATGCGCGACAGGCGCAGGACATGCTTGTCCCATGTGGCGAAGGTCATGTAGTCCGCCTGCCGCGCGCGCGCGGTGTCGGCCTCGGCCAGGAGGGACAGCACGGTATCGGTCAGGTGGCCGATATCGGTCACGCCCGAGGCGCGGCAGACGTTACGGATGTCGTCGAAGATGCTGGAATCCGAGACCAGCACCGGCAGGCCCGCTGACATCGCCACCCGCGCTGCGCCGCTCGCCCCCTCCTTGACGTCCGCGTAGGGAAACACCGCCAGGGAGCAGGACCGGGCGATCGCGACGATCTCGGCGATGGGCAGGAAGTCGAAGATCAGGGTCACGTCGTCGTCGAGGCCGAGGATCTGCCGGTAGGTCCAGAGGTCGTGGCCGTAGACCACGGCGCCGCTGTTCTTGGTGTCGATGGAGGTGACGATCGTCGCCTTGGCCCGGTGCCCGTGCAGCTTCAGGGAATAGACCAGCTTGAGGATGACCTCGAACTGCTTGTGCGGGCCGCATAGGCCGAAGGCGAAGATGCGGATCTCGGACGGGTCGGCCGGTGCGGCGGGGAGGCCATCTTGGGCGCCGCGCTCCACCGCGTGGGGCCACAGGCAGAGGGCCTCGGCCCTCGCCGCCCCTGGGACGACTTTGAGATAGTCGATGCTGTTGTGGACGATGATCCGCGCCGCCCCCGCGAGGATCGGCATCAGGGGCTTGGGCGCCGTGTCGAGGCCGTCGGTGGAATGCAGTTCGAGGGCGATGCTCCGGCTCACGGGTTCCAGCCCGACCACGAGATCGCGCAGGGCCTCCCAAGAGAAGATCCCGGGATGGTGCTGGATGACGATGTCGGATGTCGGCTGGGTCTTGACGTGCTCCAGGATGTCCCGGGCGAAGGCGGCGTCGCGCCGCCACACCCGGTGGGTGCGGGATTCGTCGAGGCGGCCGATCTCGGCCTCCGGGAGACGCTCCGACACCACGGTGTGGGGGATGTCGGCGGCGGCGAGGGCGTCGGTCAGGGATTTCGAGAAGGTCGCGATCCCGCATTTCTGATTGTAGGTGCTGATGATCGTGACCGGCACCCCGTCGCGGGCGGGGGCTCGGCCGGTGGTGGCCACGTCGCGCGCCATCAGGTCGGCCAGACCGTCCGCGAACAGGCGCGCGGTCCGGGTCCAGCGGAAATCGGCGACCCGGGCGCGGGCGGCGGCGACCAGGGTCGCGCGCTCCGCCGCGGTGAGGCCGTAGGTGCGCCGCAGCCCGGCCCGGAGATCGGCGAGGCTCGCCTCGAACCAGGCCGAGCGGCCGCCCGAGATCTGCGAGCCCGAGCGCGCGAGCCGGGTCGGGACCAGGATCGTGGTCTCGTCGGTGCAGAAGGCGGAGTTTCCGCCGCAGGCGGTGACGCAGACCGGCACGCCGAGATTCATCGCCTCGGCGGCGGGCAGGAGGAAGCCCTCGCCCCGGCTGGGAAAGAAGCACGCATCCGCCCCGGCGATCAGCGCGCTGATCTGCGCGTTGGTGAGGTGGCGATCGATGATCTCGATGCGGTCCCGGATCGCTTCGGGCAGCGCCGCCACCGCGGCGTAGATCGTGTTCTCGGGGATGTACTGGGTCTTGATCACCAGCCGCACGGTGTCGGTGTGGGCGAATTCCTCCGCGAAGGCGCGGATGCCCTGATCCATGCCCTTGCGCGCCAGGCCCGAGGAGATGTGCAGGAAGGTGAAGGGCTTGCGGGCCAGCCCGGGCTTGGGCGCCGGGGCCGCGTCCGGCATCGGGATATGGTCGATGCCGTTGTGGATGCAGGCGAGGTGCCCGGTATAGCCGGAGGCGCGCAGGGCCTGGCTGGTGAAGTCCGAGGCGGTGAAGATCGCGTCGAAGGCGTCGAGCTTGGCCACCACCCCGATGGGGAAGGTGGTCTCCTCCCAGGCGTAGCAATGGCAGACCATCAGCGGTGCCCGCTTCGGCCTGTCGAAGACCGGCCAGTCGTTCTTGCTGTGGACGTCGAAGCTGTGGTCCGCGATCTCCCCATAGGGGATGTAGCGGCCGGCGAAGGCCGGCTCGGCGCGGAAGAACGGGTCGGTGAGCACGTCCGGCCCGTCGCGCTGGGTCAGGGACACGTCGAGGCCGAGCCGGATCAGCTCCCGCGCCATCTCGCGGTTGACGACGGCCAGGCTGTAGGAGCCGGCGATCGGCCCGTCGATCAGTATCTTCATCGCACCCTTCGCGGCGGAGGCCGGCCGGCATCGTGCCGATCGCTCCTTCGGGACAGGGCCATACGGTCTTGGCCGAAGCGTGGCTATCCCGTGCGCGCCGCATCATGGGGTTTCCTGCGCGGGAACGCCCCCGGTCGCGCCGCGTTCGCCCCGCGACGCGATACGGCGCGACAGGAGAACGGTTTCATGGCCCAAGCGATGATCAGCGACATCTTCAACGGCACCCCGAACCTCACCACCACCGAGCGGGCGGTGTCGGTGGTGCTCGGCCTCGGCATCGCGGCGGCGGCGGCCCAGCCCCGGCCGAACAAGTGGCTCAGCCTCGCCGCCCTGGTCGTGGGCACCGGCCTCGCCATCCGGGGCGCCACCGGGCATTGCGCCGTCAAGGCGGTCACCCACCAGGCCTGAACGAAAAAGGGGCGCCCCGCGGGGCGCCCCTCTCGTCTCCGACGCGGCCGGAGGATGTCAGAGCGTGGTGGTGGAGCGGCGGCCGGCCACGAAGCCGTAGATCGCCAGCACCACGATGGCGCCGACCACCGCGCCGATGAAGCCCGCGCCCTGGTTGGGGCCGTACCAGCCGAGCGCCTGGCCGAGGAAGGTGGCGACGAAGGCGCCGACGATGCCGAGAATCGTGGTCAGGATGAAGCCGGCGGGCTCGTTGTTGCCCGGCATGATGAACTTGGCGACGACACCGGCCACGAAGCCGATGATGATGGTCCAGATGATACCCATGGGTTGATCCTCGCACAGCGGAACATCGGGGCGGGACCGACCCGACTTGACCGTTTGTGCTCATGCAACGCCGCATCCGGGGATGGGTTGCGCGGGACCCGGCGACTTTGTCGCAATGCGGCGGCCCGGCCACGGCCGGGACCCCTGCCCCCTTTACGGTCGGCCCCCGGCCACGGCACAACCGGGCGCGGCGCGTCCGCCGCCCAGGCATCACCGGAAGGCAACACCCCACCCATGACGATCCAGCGTTTCGAATCCGGCCGGCGCATGAGCCAGGCCGTCACCTACGGCGACATGGTCTACCTCGCGGGTCAGGTCGCGGCGAACCCGGTGGGCACCGGCGTCACCGCGCAGACCCAGGAGATCCTCGACGAGATCGACCGCCTGCTCGCCGCCGCCGGCAGCGACAAGAGCCGCATCCTCACCACCACCATCTATCTGGCCGACATCGCCACCTTCGCGGAGATGAACGCGGCGTGGGACGCCTGGGTGGCGAAGGACAACCCGCCCGCCCGCGCCACGGTGGAG